>WTGR01000753.1 GCA_011523485.1 Acidobacteriota bacterium | reverse complement strand
CCGGATGACCGTGGTCGGCGATTTCTCGGTGCGCGGGGGCATCACCACCCAGGTGACGGCCGTCTACGTGTCTGCGCCGCACAACGGCGTAGACTCATAGCGAGGGTTGGTTGGACGGAGAGCGGAGGCCGCAGCGCGACCTCGTGGTCGCCTTCGGCGGCGATTTCCAGGCGATGAGCGATGAACCGCCACACCGCGTGCCCATCGAGGCGGAGCTGGATCTGCACACCTTCGCGCCGCGCGACATCCGGTCCGTGGTCACGGAGTACGTGCACGCGGCGTCGGCGGCGGGGCTGCAGGAGGTACGCATCGTGCACGGGCGCGGGACCGGCGTCCAGCGCGGAAACGTCCAGGCCACGCTCGAGCGGCATCCCCTGGTCACGGCCTTCTGGGACGATCCGCGATCCCACCTCGGCGCGACGGTCGCGTCCATCCGCCCCGGCGCCCCGGACTCTGCCTGACGATCCTCCGCTCACCGGGACCCGCCGGCCCCGCGCGCAGGCGCCGACCGCCGCGGCGCTGCGACTGGTCGGCTGCCTCACGCTGGCGTGCGTCGCACCGGCGAGCGCCCAGTCGCGTCTTCCCGAGCTGGCGATCGAGGCCCCCGAGCGGCTCCGCGCCGTCGCCGGCCAGATCCGGCGGCTCGACGCCGGCCGCCTGCAAGCGGTGATGCGCCTGGTCGGCCTGAACGATCCGGGCAACCGGATTCGGGTCGTGCTCGTGCCGGAGGATTCGCGCATCGCCCGCGAAACCGCCCCGTGGGTCGGCGCGTTCGCCGATGCACGGAACGATCTCATCGTCCTCTTCCCCGACCGCATCGGAAGCTACCCGCACGACTCGCTGGAGGTAGTGCTTCACCACGAAGTAACGCATATTCTGACCGCGCGAGCGGCCGGCGGCGGGCGCCTGCCCCGCTGGTTCGACGAAGGACTCGCCAGCGTCGCGGAACGAAGCTGGGGCATCGGCAACCGGTCCCGGTTCCTGTGGGCCACCGTCATGGCCGGCCAGCCGACGGTCACCGCCCTCGAAGGCCTCTTCTACGGGGATGGACGGGACGCCGCGCGCGCCTACATCATTTCGCACGCCATCGTCCGCGACGTCATCCGGCGGCACGGCGCCGCGGTCGTGTCGCGCATACTGTCCGGGGTCGCGGCCGGAGCCACCTTCGACAACGCGTTCATCGGCGCCACCGGAACGACCGTGCGCGGCGCGACCCGCCTCTTCTGGCGCAGCTCCGGCGGCTGGGAGGAGTGGATCACGTTCCTGGCCAGCCCCTTCACCCTCTGGACCCTGATCACGAGCCTGGCCCTGGCCGCGATCTGGCGCCACCGCCTGCGGCGCGCGGAGCGCCGGCGGCGCTGGGAGGCCGAGGAGGCGTTCGAAGCGGACACCTGGGAGGACCGAAGCGACTACCGGCTCCACTGAGTCGGACTCCCTCCCCGCAGGGGAGCCGCCCGAGAAGTCGCAACGGGCGCGCACGGTCCACCCGCCTGCCGCGCCCGGTCGCGCGGCGTCCGATGCGCCTCCTACCAGGGATCCAGCCCCAGGAGGCGCGCGGGGTTCCGGCGGATCATGGTGTCGATCTCCTCCTCGGTGATGCCGGCGTCCCGCATGGCGCGGACATAGGCGCGCAGGCCGTCGGCGTGCACCGGATTACCCTCCTGCCCAAGGTCGGACGACATGAAGAAGGCTTCGGCGCCCAGGTCGCGGATCGCCGACACGTAGTCCTCGATGGTGCGGTTGCCGCCGTACACGGCAAGCCAGTCGATCTCCATGATCGCGTCTTCGTCGGCCATCTGCCGCATCTGCTCGCGGGTCGCGCCCTGGCTGAAGACGTGCGTCACGAGAATCCGGGGCACCCCGAGACGCTTCGCTTCCGGGATCAGACGCAGCACCTCGCCCGGCGCCGAGTGTCCCATCGCCAGCGTCAGGTCGTGCTCGGCGAGCAGCTCGAACACCTCCAGCACCGCCGGCAACGGCTCGCCGTCCTCCAGGATGGACACGTACGGCCCGCCGCCGCCCGACGACGTCGCGGCGTACTCCGAATCGAAAGTGGGCAGCCAGACGACCTTGCCGCGGCCGCCGGCGAACGCGGCCATCTGCCGCACCGCTTCGGGATTGATACCGCCCACGGCGCGGTTGAGGACGAGCCCGCCGAAGATCTCCAGACCGTCCACCTGCCCCATGGCGATGGCCGCCCGGTCGGCGGTCATCGTGAAGTGGTTCTTCAACAGGATGGCGCGCATTCCGGCCTCCGCCGCCAGGCGCGACGCCTCGATGTCATCGACCGATCGGGGGCGCGAATCGGGCCCGGTGTGGAAGTGCAGATCGACTACACCGTCCAGGGAGATTCCTTCCTCCTGCCCCTGCGCCATGGCGGCCGCGCCGATGCCCGCCATGCCGGCCGCGATGAGCAGCACGACAACTCGCTTCACTCTTCCCATCGAAATCCCTCCTGTCGTCACGACGACCGGCCGGAGCCCGGTCCCAATCCCGAACCGCACGGCACTATCATAGGGCCACCGGACCCGGATCTCGCCGGTGGACGCGGCTGCCGGTCGGCCGCGACGTCCGGCCTCGGTCCGGACGAAGCATGACGGCTCCCTCCGAATCCCGATCAGCTTGCGGCAAGAGCCCCGCAGGGTCTCGCCACGGACCGCTGGAACCACGGTCGCACCCCTGGATCTGGTTCGTGTACGTCTTCCTGTTCGCCGCCTCGGTGCCCTGGTACCTCCCGGCCGGCAGTCCCGCGCGGCTCTGGTTCGGGCTCCCGCACTGGGTCGTCATATCGCTCTCCGCGTACCTGGCCGTCGCCGTCTTCACCGCGTACGTAGTAGCGCGCCACTGGTCCGTACCGCCGGCCGGCGAAGACCCGGACGACGCGGAAGGCGAACCGTGAGCCCGTCGCTCGCGCTCGGCGCCGGCGCGGCCGTGGGCCTCTATCTCCTGGTGCTGATCTCGGTCGGCTACGCCACCCGGCGCCGCGGCGCCCGGACGAGCCTCGGCGACTTCTACCTGGCCGGCCGCAACCTGGGCGGCTTCGTGCTGCTGCT
>WTGR01000539.1 GCA_011523485.1 Acidobacteriota bacterium | reverse complement strand
ATCCTCAAGGACCTGGTCAAGTGGGAGAACACGACCAACGAGACGGTGCTCGAACGGGCGCGGACCGAGATCTGGCAGAGCTGGCGGCGCGCCTGTGCGCAGAACGCTGACCGGCCGCAGCTCTTCGACCGGGACGCCCTACCCACCTTTCATGATCCGTTCGCTGGCGGCGGAGCGCTGCCCCTGGAGGCCCAGCGGCTCGGTCTTGAAGCACACGCCAGCGATCTGAATCCCGTCGCCGTGTTGATTAACAAGGCGACGATCGAGGTCCCGCCGCGATTCGCTGGGCGGGGGCCGGTGAATCCTGATGCGCAAGGCGAGCGCACCGTGGTCGCCAAAACGTGGAGCGGGGCGCAGGGGCTGGCCGAGGACGTGCGCCACTACGGCCGGTGGATCCGTGACGAGGCGGGGAAGCGGATCGGCCACTTGTATCCGAGGGTCGAGGTCACGTCGGCGATGGTCCGGGAGCGGCCCGACTTGAAGCCCTACCAAGGCCGCAGCCTCACGGTCATCGCGTGGTTGTGGGCGCGGACCGTGAAGAGTCCCAACCCGGCCTTCGCCGACGTGGAGGTGCCTCTCGCGTCGACGTTCATGTTGTCGACAAAGAAGGGCAGGGAAGCGTACGTCGACCCGGTGGTCGAGGGGCGCGGTTGCAGATTCGCGGTCAAGGTCGGCGCGCCACCGGATCTGGAGGCGACCAAGGCGGGGACCAAGCTGTCACGCGGAGCGAACTTCCAGTGCCTGATGTCGGGCTCGCCGATTGCCGGCGACTACATCAAGGCCGAAGGGCAGGCCGGACGCCTGGGTGCGCGGCTGTTGGCGGTTGTGGCCGAGGGTGACCGCGGCCGAGTCTATTTGACGCCGACCCACGAGCATGAAGGAGCGGCAGTGCAGGCCGTGCCGGAATGGCAACCGGACCAATCGTTGCCGGACGATCCTCGCAACTTCTGGGTCGTTCTCTACGGGCTGACACGCTACTGCGACCTCTTCACGCCGCGTCAGCTCGTCGCCCTGACGACGTTCTCCGACCTCGTGGGCGCGGCGGCCGAGCGTGTCCGGCGCGACGCCGCGGCTGCGGGACTGCCGGACGACGACTGGCCGCTCCGCGAGGGCGGCACGGGCGCGACCGCGTACGCCGAGGCGGTGTCCCTGTATCTGGCGTTCGCTCAGAGCAAGGCGGCGGATCGGAACACGTCGCTCTGCGTCTGGGAACAAGGGATGGACCGGCTCCGGGGAACCTTCAGCCGGCAGGCGCTGCCGATGGTGTGGGACTATGCAGAGACCAACCCGTTCTCGGGGGCCGGAGGGGACATCCTTGGAACGGCTCGTTCGCTCTGCGAAGTGCTCGACAAGCTCAACGTAGGCGTGCTCGGTAAGGGTATCCAGACCAACGCGGCATGCCAGACCCGGAGCACCGACAAGATCGTCTCGATGGACCCGCCCTACTACGACAACATCGGCTACGCGGACCTGTCGGATTTCTTCTACGTGTGGCTCCGTCGTTCCCTGAAGCCCGTGTTTCCGGACCTGTTCGCGACGCTGGCTGTTCCGAAGGCTGAGGAGCTAGTGGCAACGCCGTACCGCCACGGGAGCCGCGAAGCGGCGGAGACCTTCTTCCTCGAGGGGATGACGCGGGCGCTGCGTCGCGTGAGGGAGCAGGCGCATGCCGGATTCCCTGTCACCATCTATTACGCCTTCAAGCAGTCGGAGCGGAAAGGGGACGAGGGCACGGCGAGCACGGGTTGGGAGACGTTCCTGGATGCCGTGATCCGATCCGGTTTTGCGGTTACTGGAACGTGGCCGATGCGAACCGAACTCGGTGGCCGATCGAACAGCATCGGTACCAACGCGCTGGCTTCAAGCATCGTCTTGGTCTGCCGCCGGCGCCCAGCCGATGCTACCTCAGCGACGCGGCGTGAGCTTCTGACCGCGCTCCGCAGAGAACTTCCCCCGGCGCTCCGGCTCCTCCAGTCTGGCAACGTCGCCCCCGTCGATCTGGCCCAGGCGGCCATCGGTCCCGGCATGGCGGTATACACGCGCTACGTGCGGTGCAAGCGCCGTGTTCAGGGACGCTGTCGTGGGGCTGACGTTCACTCACGAGGTCGATACTTGGCGCAACCCGAACGGGACTGGTCGCGACGAGGCGGCGGGCCGACGATCGACTTGGCCGGGGGAGTAGCTCCGAGACAGTCCCGTGGTTGCATCCGGGGTAACGGATTCACCTGCGCCTTGGAACCGAATAGACCTGTCGTACTCGTCTTCCCAGGGGCGGCACGATGATTGCCGTCGCAACGAGGCGGGGCTATTCACCAGTCATGCAGGCCGCCGATCTGCTCGACGTGGTCAACGGACACTGCGGGGGCGTCAGGGGTGCCCAGCCAGTATCTCGTCGTCAAACGGCGGCGCTTCGTCGGGGCGCGTGTGCGACCACCAACGCGTCGGCGGCCGCATGCCAGCATTGGGGGCGGTCATGCATGACCGATTGCGCCTCTTGCTCCGGCAACCCGCGGCTCCCGCGTCCGGTCGCTGACGGGGAGCGATTCAGACGGTGACACCATCCGCCACCGAGCCATCGATGCGCCCTTGGAGGATCAACACGAAGGCGCCACGGAAGTCCAAGGTTCGTCAGACACTGTTCGGAGACGCCCTGATCGCAGTGGCAGAAGGTCTACGGTCGCTCAGAGCGCTGGATCCGGGCTGGCCGAGCGTTCGGCGAACAGCGGCGAGCATGTCGGTTCCAGTAGCTAAGATACTGCTCGGCGGCAACCCGCTGTTGAGGTGCGTGCAGAAACCGGAGCTTCCGGCACTGCCCGCCAACGGTACCCTCCGTGGTGATGTCCACAAGTTGTTTGAGCCGTTAGTCGTCTCGCTCAGCGTACCGAAGGCGGGGCCGGGCACCGGTATCTCGATCTGCAACATGGGCGCGGTGTTTCCACTGCACGGCTTGTCGTACGACGCGGCGTCGGACAGATTGGTCAGCCGTCGACCTTGGAGCGATGCTTCGCTGCCCTTGTCCCGATGGGGGCGGCAGAAACTCGTGCAGGTGTGCAGGACGACGCAAACCATCCAGGAGGTCCTTTCGGGCGTCAGAAACCAGCGCGGCGCACACGCCGACGCCGACTGGACGCAGAACCTGCCCCAGCCCGTGCGGCAGTTCTATGACTTCTACGCGAGCTGGTTTGTCGTGGAGGTTGGCTGGTACCTGGTTCGGCATGCGTCCCTCGCCGCCGGCAGCAACACCTTTCGCAAGGCGGTATTCGGTACCGACGCCGAGGTTCCATTGCCGACTGGCGATCCGCTTCCCCGCGACGGGATGCACCTTTCCATCGAACGCGAGGGAGGGTTCGACCTGCACTTTGCCGACGCCCACACATTGTTCCACGTGCCGCACCAAGGTGCGGGAACCACAAGCTACTCCACCGCCCTGTGGTTCATCCGTGCCCCGGGGGATACGACCGAAGGCGAGAAGGCCGGTATGGCGGAGTTGCTGCGGAGCGCCGGCGATGAGCTATGGAAGCACGAGTCGCTCAATCCCCGTAGAGCCAACGGGAAGTGACTTCCATGAGACCGGCCACGATTATCGCGGACCGCCATCAGCAAGGCGCAGTTCGCCCGTTGGGTGGTAAAGGTCGTCGCGCCACTCGGGATTCCCGCGAGACAGCACTGTTTCGATTCCTTACGGCGATTGAGCCAACGAGACCGCCATCGGCCACTCGGGCACTCGATGCATTGGTAGGATTATGGTGGTTGATGCCCTGCAGGGCTCGTGGACTTCCCACGTGCCTTCGATAGCCCGCGCTGACGAGACGGTGGTGTGGAATCGATCCACACCTTACGCCGTGGAGGCCGCCAAGGCCTCGGCCGGCCCTAGCACTATGGGATGCTGCCCCGCTGCTCGCCGGCCGCCTGGAATTCCTCGTGGGCCTTTTCCCAGTCCGTATCGGGGAACGCAGCGTTGACGGCTTCCAGAAAGTCCTTGCGCTTCAACGTCTCGAATGTGACGTCCTTGTAGCGAACATCGAGCCGCATCTCCGCGACGAGCGATTCAGCGGTCGGAAAGAAGCGGTCTACTTCCGTACCCAGCCAGCGCCGGACGCTCTCCTCGTCGATGTGAGGGAGCCGGCCGCGCAAGCGGTCAGGCGGGGATACAACGATGCGCGGCAGGAAGTGCTGAACGATCTGTTCTCGGGATTGGCGAAGGTGGTCCTGTAGTTCCTGTCCGACTCGTTGCCGATGCTCGTCCAGCCCGGCGCGAAAACGCTGCAATCGATCTTCCAGGTAGGGTTTCGCCGATTTCAGCACCACACGGCCGTACCCTTTCCCAAGGGGGCGTGTGAAGTCCTGGCGAATCCCGTTCAGCTCGGATTCCAGAGCTCTGGAGGATAGTTTGTCGTTCCTCTCGATGAGATCGAACGTCGTCTTCAGCCGCCGTGCGAGGTCGCCGCTGTCGGTCATCCCCTGCAACGTCGGGGGCAGTGCCAGGCGACGGCGTTGAATGGCCGCGCCGGCCATTTCGATCTCGACGTACTGCAGGTAGGAGGTGTAGACGCGCACTTGGCGTGCGATGTCGAAAGGGACCGGCGGCGCTTCCGTCAGTCGCTTTTCGATCTGGTCGAAGTCGCGCGGATCGAGTGCCTTTGACGGAACCTCGACCTGCCGCGCCTTGATCTGTTGCCGTTCCTCCTCGGAGTTGGTTGCGCACGCGGCGAGTCTCTTCGCGGCCGGAGATAGGCGGGCGAGAGCCTCCGTTGTCTGGGAACGCGAGAGTCGCAGCGCGTTGGGGGCGTGCGGCGACTGGCCGTCGGCTTCGAGGTAGAGGGCGGTAGGCGAGAAGACGTAACCATCACCGTCGACGATGAGAAGGCCGGTGCGAAGCCCGGGCGTTGTCGTCGTGCCGAGTCCGGCAGCTCGCAGCGTCTTCGCCGCCGAAAGCGTGCCGAATCCCATGCGCAGGACCCGCTCGTCGAAATCGAGGCAAACCACGATCCGGTCGGGGCGGAGGCGGCGCGCGAGCGTCGCAAGAGCCTCTGCTGGGGCGTCCAGGATGCCGGGTGCAGCGTAACAGACATAGCTCTCCGCGCGGGATATCTCTGATGCGATCTGCGGCGAGTTGAGCGACAGGAACAGTCGATCGGTCACGGCGGTCTCCGGCAGGGTCGGGTGAAGCTCCTCGAAGAGGCGGTCGATTTCGCGCTCATCCCAGGGCCCGGTCGTGGTCATCGGCCAACGTTGCGATCCGCAGGGTCGTCCGGCGCATCCGCGCTCCTGTCTGGGCGGGACACGTCCGTCGCGGCTGGTTACTCGCGTTCGAAGCCGTGGCTGCTAAACTTCAGCGTGCGGCTGTTCTCGGTCACCGCCCGCACGACGTGGTCCGGCGCTCCGTTCGGGATCTGAGCGTCGATCTCCAGGGTCACCGTAACGTTGGAGCCTACGAGTCCCGCGAGATGGGTGATCACTTCGTCTGCGACTCGGCTTGCATCGCGTACCGTGCGCGTGGCATCGAGCGCCACCGTTCCATGGAAGCGCCTGGGCCTTGGATCAGGTGGCGGTAGAAGATCCGGGTCGCGAGTAGGTTCTCGATCGGTCGTATCCTTCGCGTCGTCGACCGGCCGGGGCTCCGGGGCGGGCTCGGCTCGCTCCGCATCGATGTGGCGGCGGGCGACATCGGGCTTGACCAGGAGACCGGGCGAATCCACGTCCCCGAGTGCGATCACCTGCCCGCCCCGCAATCCACGGTAGTGGTCAGTCTGTTCGTCGAAGCTGTCGGCGTATCCGAAGGTCTCGCTCGCCCATGTCAGCAGGCCGACCCCGTCGGCGGCGGCGCGGATCAGCACGGTCGGGCCTTGCAGGCGGGGCAGGTAGGTGTAGCGCGCGAAGTCCTCGACGAGCTGGCGGATCTCAACGTGGTCGCCGCGCCAGAGCGGCACTTTGTCGAGAGCCATGCGGAGACGGGTGCCGGCAAGGTTCACCGCGAGCAGGTCGTCGCTCTTCAGCCGGCGGGCGGCCCTGATCGCAAGCTCGTCGTGGCCGGTCAGACGGGTCGCTTCCCACGAAACCGGATCGGCGGGTGCCGCCTGAACCGGAGTGAGCAGCCACTGGTACGTCTCGGGCAGCCTTGCGGTGACAGCCTCGGCCGCGGCGTCACGCTGGGTCTCCGCCTGTCTGACTTGGTGGGGTGACAGATCGAGTAGCTCCCGCTCGGCGAGGATCGAGTCCCACGCCAAGTGCCGTCGCACCGCTTCATCGAGATCCTGGAGACGCGACTGATCCGGGGCGAGGAAGACGAGCGTGTTGCGGTAGATGCGTGGCGCGGCGCCTCGGGTCTCCAGGATCTCGCCGGCCGCCGCTTCGGCGGGGGAACGGGAGTCCCGATGGTGGGCGTGGTCGACGCCGAGCACGACGAGACGGGTCTCCCGCTCGTCCGGCACGTCGTGACCGGACTGCGGCGCGGTGTGGACGCGTGCGAAGCCTCCCGTATCTCGGAGGGCTGCACGCAGCCGCCCGTCGAGGGTCTGGATCACCCGGTCCGGATCCCGGCGCAACTGCTCCGCGCGGTCCTCGGCCAGCTTCGTGACCGTCGGGCGCGTGTCGTACCAGTAGTGAGGCCCATCCTGGTAGAGGTAGGTGGCCGCGCCCGCCAGACGGCGCAGGGCGTCTCCGAACACGGCCGGCGATTCGCCAGGCAGGACGCAGCCGAGCTTGATTCGCCGGTCCTCGACGCCTCGCTGCGCCGCTCCCGCGGCCGGCGCCGATCCGAGATAGACGGTTCGCGCGACCCGGCGGCAGGCCGAGAACTTGCCGAGACCGGCCACCTCGCGGTCGATCCGGTGCGGCAGGGCGCTTGGTCCGTCGACGTCCTTCTCGATCACCGGCGCCCAGTTGTCCGGCAGGTAGCGTGTCAGCTCCGACAGGACCTGCGGATCATCGATGGAGAGGTTGGCGGGCAGGATGAGCGGACTCCGGTCGCCCTTCTCCCAGAGGCTGTGGATGACCGCCGCCATCAGCCGCAGCACGCCGCGGGTGCGCTGGAACGTCACCAGCGTCGACCAATCCGTGTAGAGGCGGTCGAAGATCTCGGGATGGATCGGGTACGCCGCCTTCAGCCGCTTCTCGTAGTCGGCGTCGCGGCACTCCGAGGGGAACTCCTGGTGCGCGCTGCGGTACAGGTCGGCGAAGGCGCGCGCGACGACATCGCGGTCCCTAAACCGGGCCGGGTCGGCGAACGGCTCGAACAGGCGCCGCCGCACGATTTCGAAGCCCTCCTCAGCGCTGGCGGGCCGCCACGAGGACTCGATGCGCCCGACGACGTTACGGAGCCGGTCGAGCGCCTCCCGGCCGCGTTGCCCGCCAACCTCCACGTCGTCAGCCTGCGTATGCGGCGAGCCAGCGGTGTCCGATGCCGGAAGGCTGATGACAAGCAGACAGTTGTCGACAGCCTTGGCCGACTCCGTGAGCACTTGCGCGAAGGTGAATTGCGTCTCGAAGCTCCCCGCCGGAAGATCGCTTTGGTCGTGGAGCTGGCGCGCGTAGGCGACCCACTCGTCGATCAGGATCAGGCATGGCCCGTACTCGGCCAGCAGGAGGCGGATCATGTCGCCGGGGCTCGTCGCCCGCTCGTCGTCTTCGGCGACGCGGGCGTACGCAGCCGCGCCCCCCATCTGCCACGCCAGCTCGCCCCAGAGCGTGCGCACGACAGTGCCGTCGGACTTGGCCACCGGATTGCCGGGAGAGATCTTGTTTCCGACGAGGACGACCCGTCTGGCAGTCGACAGCCTCGTGGCCGCGGCGTCTTTGAGCACGGCGTCGATGCCAGCCAGATCGCCCGGCGCCGCCCCGGAGAACAGGTGATACAGGGCGAGCATCGAGTGGGTCTTGCCGCCCCCGAAGTTGGTCTGCAGCTGCACGACTGGATCCCCGCCCCGCCCGTCGAGCCGGCGCACCGCGCCGGCCAGCATGCCCTTGAGGCTGTCGGTGAGATACGTGCGTCGGAAGAACTCGACGGGGTTCCGGTACTCGTCGGCTCCCTCCCCGACGTGCGCCTGCCAGAGATCGGCGGCGAACTCCGCCTGCTGGTACCTGCCGCTCGCTACGTCCTCGTGCGGCATGGCGACCTCACGCCAGGGCTTCAGCGTTCCGGCAGCGGCGCTGTCGATGGCGAGGCCGGCTTTCTTGCGCCGCTCCCCGCGCGCCTGCTCGTCGAAGCGGACGCGCAGCAACTCCATCTTGAGTCTCTCGACCTCCGCGGCCTGCGGGGCCGAGACGGATGTCAGCAACCGGCTTGCCGTGTCGAGGACACGATACGCGTCGTCGCTGGAGAAGGGTTCCTGGTGCGCCCAGCGATTCCTGTGCTCGCGCAGCTCGCTCACGAAGCTGCGTTCGGCGTGCCCGAGGATAGCGCGGAACAAGTGGTGCCACAGCTCCGACATCAGCTTGAGAAGGGCCGCAACGTCCCATTCGGTGACCGACCGCTTGCCGATCCGGGCATCCGCGACGAAGCGAGACAAGGTATCGTCGTCGATACGCCGCGCCTTCCGTGCGCGCTGCACCTCGCGCTCGACGAATGGTCCCAGCCCCGCCTTCAACGATTCCAGCGCCTTGCCGACGCGTTCATGATTGCTGATGGCCATGTGAGCGAAGAGTGTATCCGCTTCGAGGGGCTGGTTCTACCGCGGCGCCTCCGCTCGAGCGAGCAGGTCCTGCAGCGAGTAGTTCACGCTCGCCGCGTCGAAGTCCGGCTCGCGGCGGAACGGCTCGCGGACGTAGTGGACGCGGTACGTGTCGTCGTCGCGGAACTCAACGATCGCGAGGATGAAGTCGTCCGGCTTGTTCAGGGAGTAGAGGATCTCGTTGCGGGTGACCGTGACCGTGGCGGAATCGCTCCGGCGTCCTTTGACCTCGATGAACCGGAGCTTGCCCGTGTCCGGCACGCGGCTCTCGATGTCGTAGCCGAGCTTCTCCAGCTCACGGTCGATCGGGTCGAAGCCGAGGCTGCGTTCTATCTCTATGACGATGCTGCGAGCCCGGGCCGCGATCACGGCCTTGTCGGGGCCGGACTTGGCCGGCGGTCCATCGCTCCCGGTCATCCTGTCGAGCAGACCTCGGGGAACCACCAGCAGGCCGCCGAGCGCCACCGGCGGACGGGGCGAGATCTGCGCGTCGCGCTTGAGATCCGCCAGCCGCTTCTGGAGACGGTATTGCAAGGCGTCAGCCCGTCGGCGCGCTTCAGCGGAGTTGAGCCGGGCGCCGGTCTTGCCGGCCGCCTCCGCCAGCTTGAGTTGCTCGGCTCGGTTGTCACAGAACGAGATCTCCTTGGTGAGCCGTTCCTTCACGGCGGCCTCGGTCTTGTCGGTCAGGGTGAGTCTAGCGTCACGGATCTCCGCGAGGTGGTCAGGAACCACGTGGGCCACGGCGTATGCCTGCGCCGTCTGTTCCAGGTCGCGCCCGATCCACGCGCACTCCTCGCGGTCCAGGATCGCGTCGACCTCGGGGTCGCCTTCGGCGAGCGGCCGGTAGTCAAGGTAGGGTGCGTAGTGAAGGTGTCGGGAGACGCCGTTGGCGTCCAGCTCGACGAACAGCACCCGCTTTGAGATGACCCGGCGCTCGCCGGAGCGAGTGGTGCTGCCGTCCTGCAGGGCGTGCTCGATGGAGAAGAGCACGCGGGACGCTCGGCCGTCGTCGCGTTCGTCCACAAGGACCGCACCCCGCTTGAGGAGGTCGCGGTGACGTTCGAGCGTCAGGTCGATCACGGCGTCCAGTAGCGGATGCCCGGGGCAGACGAACGCCGCCAGCGGCTGGCCAGGCGGCGCGACCAGCGGCTTCTCGAAGGCGATCCGTTCGTAGCGTGGGACCACCGGCTCGCCGAAGCCGATCACTCGGTCGCGGCTCCGTATCGCCGCCGGGACGTGCGTGACTTCGTAGCGGCGGGGCTCGCGCTGCTTCGCTGAACCGCCGAGCCGCCGGAAAGCCTCGCGGAAGAAAGACTCGATGTAGTGCGGCTGGAGGCGGCGCGCTTCGGCGCGCTCCATGTCCTCGCGGACGCGCTGCACCCGCGTGGCGTCCATCGCGTCGTGGACCAGTTGCCGTTCTTCGAGCAGATCCTGCAGTGCGGCGCGGTCCAGGGCCAGATCGACAGCCGTATCGAGGCGCGCCCGCACATCCGGTCGTTCGCCGTAACGAACGGCGCTCAGCAGCAGGTCCCGTAGTGGGCGGCCTTCGAACTCCAGCTTCCCGAGCACGTCGAACACTTGGCCGCCGAGCGTCTCCCGCGCCTGCTCCAGCTTTTCCAGCAGCCGACGGTAGACATCGCCCTCTCGCGTGTCGTCGGCGACCAAGTTCCACAGATGGCAGACCTCCGTCTGGCCGATCCGGTGGATGCGGCCGAAGCGCTGTTCCAGCCGGTTCGGGTTCCACGGCAGGTCGTAGTTGACCATCAGGTGGGCGCGCTGGAGGTTGATGCCCTCGCCGGCCGCGTCGGTCGCCAGCAGTACCTGAACCTCCGGGTCGTGCCGGAACGCCTCCTGCACAGCCAGCCGCTCCTCCCGGCCGATGCCACCGTGGATGACAACAACTGACCCTTCACGGCCGATCCGAGTCGCGATGCGCTCGTGGAGGTACCGCAACGTGTCGCGGTGCTCCGTGAAGAGCACGAGCTTCTGCCGCGGGGAAGGAGTCGGGCTCCGCGCCTCGGCTCTGCCGCCTAGGATGCCGACACTCCCCGGCGCACCGTTGGCCGTGAAGACGGTTTCGAGCAGGTTAGCCAGCTCGCGCCACTTGGTGTCTCGTCCGGCACGGCGCACGTTGAGTGCGAGTGCCTCGAGCCGTTTCAGTGTGTCAATCTCCGCCTTCAGCTCGGCAATCGACCGCGCGGCGGTCGCCTGGTCGAGGATGTGGGCCTCGGTATCCTCGGCCTCCTGTTCCGTTGCGTCGTCGAGGTCTTCGATGTCGTCGGGGTCCAGCTCCGGCCCGGTGAGCGCAGCGGCAGGGGGTAGCTGCCCGCCACGCTGAAGAACCTCCATCTCCCGCAGCCTGCTCTCCAGCCGCTCGCGGCGCCTGCGCAGCGACCGGTAGATTGCTTCCGGTGACGACGCGAGCCGCCGCTGGAGGATCGTCAGCGCGAAGCCGACCGTACCTGCCCGCTTGGCGTTCGCCAGTGCGTCCGCCCGGTTGAATTCCTCCCGCACGTAGTCCGTGACGGCGGTGTAAAGACGGGCTTCCTCGTCGGACAGCTTGTACGGGACGGTGTAGGCGATCCGCTCGGGAAACAGCGGCCTACCGTCGAATTTTCGCAGCCGCTCCTTGACCATGCGCCGCATCAGGTCGGACACGTCGGCGGCGTGGACGCCGTCACGGAAGCGCCCCTCGAAGCGGTCGCCGTCGAGCAGTGCCAGGAACAGTTGGAAGTCCTCCTCCTTGCCATTGTGCGGCGTGGCCGTCATCAACAAAAGATGCCGGGTCAGGCCCGACAGGAGCTGGGCCAGCCGGTATCGCTTGGTGTATTTGATCTCGCCGCCGAAGAACGTCGCCGACAGCTTGTGCGCCTCGTCGCAAACGACCAGATCCCAACCCGCGCCCGGTGCCTGCAGCTTCTGCTGCACGTGTTCGTCGCGCGAGAGCTTGTCGAGCCGGGCGATGACCAGGTTCGTCTCCAGGAACCAGTTGCGGGTCCGGGCGGCTTCGAGCTTGTCGTTGGTCAGAATCTCGAACGGCAGGTGGAATCGCTGGTATAGCTCGTCCTGCCATTGCTCCGCTAGGCTGCCGGGGCAGACGATGAGGCAGCGCTCCAGGTCGCCGCGGGCGATCAGCTCCTTGATCAACAGTCCCGCCATGATCGTCTTCCCGGCGCCCGGATCGTCGGCAAGCAGAAAACGCAGGGGCTGCCGGGGCAGCATCGCCTCGTAGACGGCGGTGATCTGGTGCGGTAGCGGGTCGACGACCGACGTGTGGACCGCCAGCACGGGGTCGAACAGGTGAGCCAGCCGGATCCGCTGCGCCTCGGACACGAGCCGGAACAGCGCCCCGTCACCATCGAAGCTCCAGGGTCGTCCGGTGGCGACGATCTCCAGCCGGGGTTCGTCGTGGCGGTAGAGCAATTCGTTGCCGACAGTCCCGGCGGCCGTCTTGTACGTCAGCTCAAGGGCCTCCGAACCGAACCACTGCACGCTGACCACCGTGACCAGCTCGTCGGGATGCAAGCCCCGGACGGCGCTGCGCGGTTGAAGGTCTTCGAGGCGCATCGTCATGCCGTGCCAATTGTCTCAGACGCGGGCCGGTCACCGCCGAAAACGTATAACCAATCGCCCAGCGCGTCGCCAGCCCTCGCGCGTGCACGAACCCCCAGTTGGCGCCCCAGCGCTTGGCCGCGATGGTCGCCGGCGCCACGAAATGTACTTTACTCGACTCGCCCGCCGTATCCTGTCCTCTCTAACTGCCAGCACTGTCCCCGCTGTCCAATGCCCAGCCCTCACCGTGCTCCGCCAGTCTCTTGAGCATCTCCAGTTCACTAGCGAGCAAACCATCCGGCTCCGTCTTTCCAAGTTTCTCGGCCAGCGCCATCGACTCCGTCGAGTCCAAAGAACCCCCAATGAGTGCGACCGCGTAGCTCCTCACCGTCCGATCCTCGTGTTCAAGCAGCGGGCGCAACGTCGCGCCATCTAAAGCGACCTCGTTCTCCGCCAGAATCTCGATAGCGTCGCAAACATCCTCGGGAAGGCAACTCGCGTCCTGAATTGTGACGAGGGACGCCAAGACCGACGTGTCCGCGCCCGTCGATGTCGCCCTACTACTCTCCAAGTTCCCAGTACTGAGAAACGCGGGTAACGTAGACGCAATGAACTTACTCGCCATTTGCCTAACAACCCTAAGTCTCCCGCCTGCGGCCACGCCTTCTGGCGCGCCGTCCCTGGATACAAAGTACGTAGGTATCCGCTCCGCGCACTGCCGACATATATCCAAGATGTCGGGGTCCCTAAGGCTTCTCGCCAAAATAAAGTAGTGATTTATAAGAGTTGATGTGTTATCGTC
>WTGR01000728.1 GCA_011523485.1 Acidobacteriota bacterium | reverse complement strand
CCATGCAGCGGAAGGAGACCTTCGGCACCAGCGGCGTGCGGATCCAGGCGCGGCTGTTCGGCGGCTGGGACCTGCCCGAGCTGTGCGCGAGCAACGACATGATCGCCGACGCGTACGAGGCGGGCGTGCCGATGGGCAGCGTGCTGCCGGCCCGTGACGGGTCGGAGGCACCCAGCTTCTTCGTGACGGCGCTCGCCGACCCGGGGACGGACACGTATCCCGGGACCCCGCTGCAGCGCATCCAGATCATCAAGGGCTGGGTGAGCGACGACGGCCTGTTCCACGAGGCGATCTACGACGTGGCGGGCGATGCCGACAACGGCGCGGACGTGTCGCGGTCTACCTGCGAGCGCAGCGGCGGCGGCGCGGCCTCGCTGTGCGCCGTCTGGACCGACCCCGACTTCGACCCGTCCCGTTCGGCCGTCTACTACGCGCGCGTGGTCGAGAACCCGAGCTGCCGCTGGAACGCGCTGCAGTGCGCGGCCCTGCCCGAGGACGAGCGTCCGGCGGCGTGCATGGCGCCGGACCTGCCCTGGAGGATCCAGGAGCGGGCGTGGACGTCGCCGATCTGGTACCGGGCCGCGGACGAGTGACGTGAATGTTCGAGCTCGGGATCCGCACGCTGCTCTTCGAGACGATCAAGAACAATCCGCCGGGCGATTGAGAGTGTTCGCCGCGCCAGCGGGACCTGCGGCGTGGTCTGCTAAGGACAGTGATCGATATAAAGTTGCCGACTTCATCGAGGCCGAACCCCGGTTTCGCAGCTTGGCGCGTCTGGGACACGGCAAGGTAATTTCCGGCAGTGTCCTAAGCTCGCCGGGTGACCGACATCCTGCAGCGACTCCCGCTTCCCGCACTCTTCCTCTCCCTTCTGCTGGTCCTTCTCGCAGCCCCCGCGGCCGCCCAGAACGAGGACTGGCGCGGCTACCCGGCCGACGAATGGCCGCTGGCCGGCGGCCACTTCGGGCAGCTCGTGGTCGAGTAGGGCGGCAACACGACGGACGAGCCCCGGGGGCGCGGTGCGGCGCGGTCTGCTCCTGCGTCGTCCGCGGACATCCGTGTCGTCCGCGGGCACTCGGCCGACGGTTGGCACGCTACGTGCTTCCACTTCAACCACGAACGCCCCGACGTGGAAGCGGCGTCGCAGCGTGTGGTAGTTTGGGAGAATCGTGTGCGCCACCGGCGTCCCGTGGCTGCGCCTGCCCTGAAGAGGTTCCGCGATGGTCCAACCCGCACCTGCCGCCGTCCCGATCGACTACCCGAGCTCCGACGGCCAGCCGATGGCGGAGAACGACGCCCAGCGCAGCGCCATCATGTACGGGATCGGCGCGCTTGCCCGCCACTTCAAGAGCCGGCGGGACGTGTACGTCTCCGGGGACCTGTTGATCTATTACCAGGAGGGGGACCCGCGGTTGTCGGTCGCCCCCGACGTCTTCGTGGTGTTCGGCGTGGCCAAACGCGAGCGGCCCAACTACAAGCTGTGGGAAGAGGGCCAGGCGCCGGCCTTCGTGCTCGAGGTGGCCTCGCCGAGTACGTGGCGGGACGACCTCGGCCGGAAGCGGTCCTTGTACGCGCGTCTCGGCGTGCGCGAGTACTGGCAGTACGACCCGGCGGGAGAGCATCTGCCGGCGCGCCTGCAAGGAGAGCGGCTGACGCCGTCGGGCTACGTGCGTCAACCGGCGTTGACCGCGCGGGATGGTGCGCTGACGCTGCGCAGCCGAACGCTGGGCCTGGAGTTGCGGGCGGCCCCGGGGCGGGAGATGCGCTTCCGCGACCCCGCAACCGGCCGCGACCTGCTCAGTCATGACGAGGAGGCCGAGGGCCGCCGGGCGGAGGCCGAGAGCCGCCGCCTGGAGGCCGAGGGCCGCCGCCTGGAGGCCGAGGGCCGCCGGGCCGCCGAGTCCCGCGCCGCAGCCGCCGAGTCCCGCGCCGCGGCCGCCGAGTCCCGCGCCGCGGCCGCCGAAGCAAGGGTGACCGAACTGGCAGCCCAGCTTCGCGAGCGATCCCGCTGAGCCCCTATCGATAGTCCGCGCCGGTCAGGCTCTGCAGCACCGACTCCTGCCACGCCCGCAGCCGTTGCCGCAGGTCCTGCAGCACGTCGGTCTCGACGTCGGCCAGGTCGCGGCGCTCCGCCCTGTCGCCGCGCAGGTCGAACAGCTCGGCCCCCGACCCGCGGGAGCCGTCGACGACCAGCTTGTAGTCGTCGTCCAGCATCACGCGCGCGCCGCCGAAGTCCTGCGCGTCGACCGCCGGGTAGTGGAAGTTCGCGAAGTTGCGGGTGGCGATGCCGTTCATCAGCTTGACCAGCGGCGTGGTGCCGACCTGCAGCGCGGGATCGAGGTACGGATCGTGGTCGCGGCCCGCCAGCACGCCGGTGTCGAAGCTCCAGAAGAAGACGGGCGCAAGCCGCACGGTCATCCGGCCGTCGATGAGCGGCTCCAGGTCGATGCCGTCCAGGGGCCGGTCCGGAACGGGCTGCCCCGCCAGCGCCGCCAGGGTGGGCAGGATGTCGCTGGTCACCGCGGCCACGTCGGTCGCGCGCGGCTCGGGAATGCGCGCGGGCCATTCGATGAGGCCGGGCACGCGGATCCCGCCCTCGTACATCGTCCCCTTCAGACCACGGAGCGGCGTTTCTGCAAGGCCGCTCCGCGGCGTCCCGTTGTCGCCGTTGTACCAGAGCAGGGTGTTCTCGCGCAGCCCCGCCGCGTCCAGGTGGTCGCGCAGCGTGCCGATGGCGCGGTCCATGGCGGTGATCTCGGCGTAGCGCTCGCGCAGCACGTCGCCCAGCGGCCGCTCGATCTGCTGGCCGGTCTCGTTCGAGGTGAGTGGGACCATCCGATCCGCGTACTTCGCCGGCAGCTCGTCGTAGAGGGCCAGGTCCTCCGGAAGCCCGCTGTAGGGCTCGTGGGGCGAGCCGAACCAGACGACGGCCAGGAACGGCTTGCCGGCCTCGCTCGACTGCTCGATGAAGCGAATCGCCTCGTCGACGACGATCGCCGAGCTCTCGCCCTCGAACCGCTCGGGCGGGCCGCCGTTGCGCGACAGGGTCGGGTGCAGCT
>WTGR01000064.1 GCA_011523485.1 Acidobacteriota bacterium | reverse complement strand
CCTTGAGACCGTAGATCTCATGGCACGTCGGCAGGCGTGGATGCGCGACGATCTGGTTGAGGACGGCGCAGCTCCGTTGGCCTTCGTCGGCTGCTGCGGCCGGGACGCGACACCCGCGGAGGCGGCGGCGGCAATGCGAGAACACCTCGAACTGTCGACCGACTGGGGCTCGCGCCAGAGCTCGTGGACCGAGGCCCTTCGCTACTTGCGGAATCGTGTCGAAGCGAGCGGGGTTCTGGTGGTGTTCAACGGCATCGTCGGCAACGACACGCACCGCAAGCTCGACAGAGGGGAATTCCAGGGTTTTGCCTTGGTCGACCGCCACGCACCGCTCATTTTCGTCAACGGCGCGGACTTCAAGGCGGCCCAGATGTTCACGCTGGCGCACGAACTCGCGCACGTGTTCGTGGGCGCAACGGGCGTGTCGAACGTCGACGCGATGCCGTCGTCCGGTCACGACGCGGAACGGTTCTGCAACAGCGCCGCGGCAGAATTCCTGGTCGCCGAGAAGGAGTTGACCGCACGTTGGGTGCGCGTCGGAACGGTCGAGGACTCGCTACAGGCCGTCGCGAGGCGGTTCAAGGTCAGCGTGCTGGTCGCCGCCTACAGGGCGCTGCGCTTGCGCTTGATCGACGGGAACGAGTTCCGGCAGTTCCACGACGCCTTCCAGCAGCAGGCGGCTCGGAGGCCGGACGAGACTACCGGCGGCAACTTCTGGAACGGTCAGAACGTCCGCATCGGTCGTCGATTCGGGGCGGCGATCAGTCGCGCCGTCAAGGAAGGCCGCCTGTCGTATCGCGAGGCGTACGCCCTCACGGGCCTGCGCGGTGACACGTTCGACACCTTCGTGCGCTCATTGGATCCGGCAACGTGAAGGACAGCGTGTTCGCGCTCGACGCGAACATCTTCATCGAGGCGCATCGGCGCTACTATGGCCTGGATCTGTGTCCGGGTTTCTGGGAATGCCTGCGTCACTACGCCGCGCGGGAGCGACTGTTGAGCATCGACAGAGTGCGTAGCGAGTTGCTGCGAGGTCGCGATGCGTTGTCGAAGTGGGTGAGAGACGGCCCGACGGCCCTGGTCGTTTCCTCGGCCGAGCCGGCGGTGGCCGATGCGTTTGCGGACGTGATGGCCTGGGTTCAGGGGAACGCTCAGTTTCGGCGTGAAGCCAAGGCCGAGTTTGCGGCGGCAGCCGATGGATGGCTGGCGGCCTACGCGAAGGTGCACGGCGCCATCGTGGTTACGCACGAGCAATACAGCCCGGACGTCAAGCGCCGCGTTCCATTGGGCAACGTCTGCCGCGAGCTCAGCCTGCCCACATGGGACACATTCCGGATGCTGCGGGAGCTCGAAGCCCGTTTCGAGTGGAAGAGTGGCTGACGAGGCGCAGCGCGATTCTGTACCGCGAAGGCGGGAGTACGGTGCCGGACGCTACGGGGGTGATCCGGTGCTAATGGACGCCAGTACTGCGTGTCAGGACCTGCAGCGCAGGATCGGAGCCTTGTTCACGTGCTCGGACCAAGGCGACTACCAGCGAATCCGCACGCCGTATCTGTATCCGGACGGCGACAACATCGACCTGTTCTGCAAGGTCGACGGCGACACGGTCACGGTCAGCGATTTCGCCGAAACGACCGGCTGGCTTCGCAAGCAGTCGGCCGCCCTGCGCCGTTCGCCGAAACAGACCCGGCTTATCGAAGACGCCTGCGTGACGCACGGGATCGAGTTCGACCGCGGGATGCTGCAGGCGCGATGTCGGCCGGGAGACGAGTTGGCGCAGGTCGTCACTCGGGTTGCGCAGGCGGCGCTCCGAGTGTCCGACCTGTGGTTCACCTTTCGAACGCGGGCGATCGAGTCGATTACGGACGAGGTTGCCGATTTCCTCAACGAGCGAGAACTCGCATTCGACCGGGCCGAGAAGCTGGTCGGCCGGTCGGGACGAGGCTGGACGGTCGACTTCCACGTGCGGGCCGAGAGACGGAGCTCACTGGTCCAGGTGCTCAGCACCGGCAATCGCGCCGCGGCGCACAGGGTCTCGGAGCACGTGCTCGCCGCCTGGCATGACCTGAATCACCTTGTGGCGGGCCCCGAAGCACTGACCTTCGTCTCGCTGTTCGACGACACCGCAGATGTCTGGGCGGACGAGGACTTCCGGCTGGTCGAGCCGTTGTCGACGCTGGCACGCTGGTCGCGGCCCGACGAATTCGCCGCCGCGCTGAGCGAAGCGGAATAAAGGCCACTGATGGAGCGGCCCGTGAGCGGTAAGGCGGAACTGCTCGATCGCATCACCGTGCGGGCGGACGTCTTCGGGGGAAAGCCGATCATCCGGAACATGCGGATAGCCGTGGAGCATGTACTCGGGATGCTGGCGGCGGGAGATACGGCGGAGACGATCCTGCGAGAGTACCCGGAACTGGAACCCGAGGACGTCCGGGCCTGCCTGCGATTCGCGCATCGTTCCTTGGCGGGCGAGCATGTGTATGACCGCTTGCGGTTCGAGACGCTTCGTGACGTGCCGTGAACAGTACCATGGCTGACGCCACCGATACCTCCGAGCGCGGCCTTGAACGGCTGATCTGCACGGCGCTGGCCGGGCATCCCTGCGATCCGCTGAAGGAAGGCAGGGTCGCAGAGGCGCGTCCGGCCTACGGCGGCGTCGGCTGGAGCGGCGGCAATCCCCACGACTACGATCGGGAATACTGCGTCGATCCGGTCCAGCTCGCCGCGTTCCTGCAAACCACGCAGCCGGAGGTCGCTGAATCGCTGGCGCTGGAACACGCCAGTCCGACGCGGCGGAAGTTCCTGGCTCGTCTGCAGGGCGAGATCTCCAAGCGCGGCACCATCGACGTGCTGCGCCACGGCGTCAAGCACGGCGCGCACGACCTGGACCTGTTCTACGGCACGCCGTCGGCCGGAAACCCGCAGGCGCAGGAACGCTTCGAGCAGAACCGCTTCACCGTCGTCCGGCAGCTTCGCTACAGCCGCGACGACGCGCAGCGGGCGCTCGACATCGGCCTGTTCATCAACGGCCTGCCGGTCTTCACCTTCGAGCTGAAGAACA
>WTGR01000440.1 GCA_011523485.1 Acidobacteriota bacterium | reverse complement strand
GTCCGGGGTTCAAGTCCCTGCACCGGCACCACCTTTCCCCGGCTCCCGAGCGTCGGAGCCGATGGCCACGCGGCGCCCGTTTGACCGCCCCCCGTGTGCTGACTAGGCGATGTCGACAGGACGATCCAGCCGGCCTCCTGCGTCTTGCGAACGCGCGCGCTGACCTGTACGCTTCGACCGGCGACGACAGGGATTAGCCGCGCGCGCCGACGGAACCGAGGTCGACGCAAGGAATCGGAGCGATGGCGAAGGTCGAGGGTATCCGGATCGCGAACTACAGAGTGCTGAAGGACCTTACGCTCGGCAAGCTGTGGAATACGCAGCGCGTTCAGCCCCTGACCCCGCTGTCGGTCGTGATCGGGAAGAACGGGGTGGGAAAAAGCTCGCTCTTCGATGCCTTCGGATTTCTTGCGGACTGCCTGAAGCTGGGCGTCGAGGAGGCCTGCGACTCGCGCGGGCGTGGAGGATTCGAGCGTATCCGATCCCAGGGAAGCAACGAACCCATTGAGTTCGAGGTCTACTACAGGGAGGAACCCAAAGCTCGACCCATCACCTACGAGCTGTCCATCGACAGGGACGATTCAGGAAGGCCGTACGCCTCACGGGAACGCCTTCGACAGCGACGCAAGGGGCAGAGCCACGGACGGCCGTTCTCGTTTCTCGTGATGAACGATGGCAGAGGGGTAGCGTGGACAGGACAGGCCGAAGGGCAGCAGATCGATGAAGTTGTTGACGGAGAATCCGTGCTGGAGATGTTGCTCGACCGTATCGAAAGAAGACTGACCGGAGAAGAGCGTGCGGAAACGGAGTTCGTGGAGCTGCAGGACAGGCGCAAGCTCGGCATTGCGACCCTCGGAGCCCTGAAGCAGCACCCGAGAATATCGTCCTTTCGCCAGTTCGTCGAAGGGTGGTACCTGAGCTATTTCACTCCGGACGCAGCGCGAGGTCTGCCGTTGGCGGGGCCGCAGAAGCATCTGAACATTCATGGTGACAACCTCGGCAACGTCGTGCAGTTCATGGAGCGGGAGCACCGGGAGAGATTCAAGGGCATCCTGAATCGTATTGCCGGGAAGATCCCGGGCATCGACCGGATCGACACGGAGCAGAGTCCGGATGGAAGGCTGCTGCTCCGTTTCAACGACAAGGGATTCGATGATCCCTTTTACGCGCAACAGATGTCCGACGGGACGCTGAAGGTCTTTGCCTACCTGATTATGCTGGAGGATCCGGAGCCGCCGCCATTCATCTGCATCGAGGAGCCGGAGAACGGCCTGTACCACAAGTTGCTGGAGGTTCCGGCCGAGGAACTTCGCGCGCACGCCACGGGGCGCAGGAAGGCCCCGCATATCTTCGTTACGACCTACCAGCCGTATTTCGTCAACGCGTTGCAGCCGGACGAGACGTGGATTCTGGAGAAGCAGGCGGACGGCTTTGCCAGCATTTCCCGGGCCAGCGACGACAAGGTTGTAGACGCTATGGTGAAGGAAGGGTTGCCGCTCGGCGGGCTCTGGTACAGCGACTATCTGGATTTTGCCGGCGCCTGAGCCGATGGTTCGAGCAAGGCCCGTGTCACCGCTGCCACAGCGCGTCCGCCAGTTCCTCGAGCGCGAGGCGCTTCTTCCGCCAGGAGCGCGGGTGGCGGTCGCCTGCTCCGGCGGTGGCGACTCGGTGGCGCTCGCGGCGCTGCTGTGCGAGCTGGCGCAGGGGGCGGGCTGGTCGTTCGCCGGGCTGCTGCACGTGAACCATGGGCTGCGGGGTGCCGCAGCCGATGAGGACGAGGCGTTCTGCCGCGACGTCGCCGCCACGCTCGGGGTGCCCATGGCCGTCGAGCGCGCCGACGTGGCCGCCCGCGCGCGTGCGGAACGGGTGTCGATCGAGGCGGCGGGACACCGGGTTCGCTACGAGCTGTTCGCGCGGGCGGTGCGGGAGGGACGGGGCGACCTCGTGGCCACCGGACACACCCGCGACGACCAGGCCGAGACGGTGCTGTTGCGGTTGATCCGCGGCGCCGGGCCGGCCGGCCTGGCCGGCATCCGACCCCGCATCGGCGCCGTCGTGCGCCCCCTGCTCGACGTCCGCCGGGACGAGCTCCGCGGCTACCTGCGCCTGCGCGGCCTGCCGCATCGCGAGGATCCGAGCAACCGTGACGAGCGCATCCTGCGCAATCGCGTGCGGCACAGGCTGATCCCGTTCCTCGCGGACCACTTCTCCCCGGCCGTCACCGACGTGCTGGCCCGCGATGCGTCGATTGCCCGCGACGACGCCGACTGGCTGGACCGGGCGGCGAACGCGGCGGCGGCGGAGATCGTCCAATACAAGGAGGGGCCCCTCGACACGGGGGGAGAACACGCAGGGGGGCGCCTCGAGGTCGACGCGGCGCGACTGGCGGCGGCGCATCCCGCGTTGGCCCGGCGGGTCGCCTTGGAGGTCCTGGAGCGGGCTGGCGGCCGTCGGGTCGGCTTCGATCACGTGGAGCGCCTGCGGCGGTTGGCGGAAGCCGAGGGGAAGGCGCCCGTTGCGTCGGATTTCCCCGGCTGCAGTGTCGAGCGGCGCGGAACTACGCTGGGCTTTACGCGCCAGCGGGGGCGGCAGGCGCCCGTTGCAGGAGCCGAGCGCTACGAGTATCCGCTGGCGGCGCCCGGCGAGGTGGAGATTTCCGAGGCCGGTCTCCGCATCACCGCCGAGCACGGCCCCCGGCCGGCCCGGCTCGTCGCGCGCGGCGTCGTCGCCGTGCTGCCGGCGGCGCGGATCACCTTGCCGCTGACGGTGCGGAGTTGGCGGCCCGGCGACGTGTTCCGGCCCCTCGGGCTCGGCGGGCGCAGGAAGAAGGTGCAGGACTTCTTCGTGGATCGCAAGGTCCACCGCGAGCAGCGCGCGACCGTTCCGCTGGTCGTGGACGACCGGCTCGGGATCGTGTGGGTCGCGGGGCACGGGTTGGGGGAGGGAGCGCGAATGATCGGCTCGGACGAAGGCGTGATAATCTTGAAGATCGTGAAGACGGGAGGTTCCGTTTGAATCCGTCTGTCAGAAGCTTCGCTTTCTGGATGGTGCTCGTCGTCGTCGTGG
>WTGR01000075.1 GCA_011523485.1 Acidobacteriota bacterium | reverse complement strand
CGTGGCTGGCCCTGGAGAAGACGATGGGCGTGCGCGTCTCGCGCAAGGTCGAGGAAATGGGTCAGGACGTCGCGGAACTGGGCATCGACGCCTATCCCGAGTTCGTGCTCATGCCGGAGAGGGACTAGAAAGATCAGCCGAATGCCGGACGCCGGAACATTGGACGCGGGCGAGAACCACGCAGAACCCTCGGCACCGCCGAGCGGCAAGCACATCTGCGTTTACCTGGGCGGCAACCTCGGACGCGAGCAGCGCTACATCGACGAGGCCGACGCCCTGGGCCGCCTGATGGCGGCCGAGGGCATCGGCCTCGTGTACGGCGGCGCGCGGGTCGGGCTGATGGGCGTTCTGGCCAGCGCCGTCCTGGCGAACGGCGGCTTCGTCACCGGAGTCGTGCCCCGGCAACTGTCGTACCAGGAGCTCGCCCACGAGGGCCTCAGCCGTCTCCTCGAAGTCGACACGATGCACGAACGCAAGCATCTGATGCAGGAGCTGTCGCAGGGTTGCATCGCCCTGCCCGGCGGCTTCGGCACCCTGGAGGAGATCCTCGAAGCCCTGTGCTGGTCGCAGAGGCCGCTCGAGCTGCACGAGAAGCCGTGCGTCTTCGCCAACATCGACGGCTACTACGATCACCTGTTCGAGTTCCTCGATCACGCGGCGGCGCGGGGGCTGCTGCTGCCGCAGAACCGACTGCTCGCCAGGCAGGCGCCCTCCGCCGCGGAAGCGCTGAAGGCGATTCAGGCGGCCTGGGCAGAAGAGGAACAGGCGATCCTGGACGCGATCAAGTCGTACGAGGCCTGATGCGGCGGCGCCCCGCGTCGGTTGGTCCTGTCGTGGGGTACGGGCGCGAGCGAGCGGCGCGAGGCGCGGGCGGCGGGGCGGCCTCGCGTCAGGCGGAGGCGGCGAGGGCTGCTTCGCGGGAGTCCTTGATCGGGATGATCCGGTCGAAGCCGCTGATCCGGAAGACCTCCTCGATGTGGTTCTTCATCGCGCAGAGCACCAGCGTTCCCTCACCGGCCTTGAGCGCCTTGGCCGCGATCAGCAGCACCCGCATGCCGGAGCTGCTGATGAAGTCGAGGCGGCTGAAGTCGACGACCAGACGCCGCTCGCCGCTGCTGACATGATCCATGACCACGGACTCGAACGAGCGGGCGTTTCCGCTGTCCAGGCGTCCGACGGGCAACAACACCAGCACCTCGTCGTTCCGTTCTTCCGCGACTTCGATATCCATCCGTTCACCTCTTCGCTCGGACGGCCCCGTCAGCGGCCTCCGGCGTGAGATCGTGTTCCAGGATCAGCCGGTTCTTCCCGTCCACGTACTCGTACTTCACGCGGTCCGCAAAAGTCTTGATCAAGTGCAGCCCCAGACCGCCTATCGGCCTCTCGTCGACCGGTGACGACACATCGGGGTTCGTGTTCTCCGTCGGATCGAACTTCTCGCCGTTGTCCACGATGGACAGCACCAACGAAGAATCATGGACCTGCAGGCCGACTTCGATCCTGGGCCGGGCGACCCCGCGGAGACCGTAGCTCACCGTGTTCGTGATCAACTCGTCGAGCGCCAGGTTGATCAAGTAGACCTGCTGGTCCGGCAGCTTGTTGGCATCGCCGAATTCCTCGACCATCTGCGCCAGGCTGCGCACCGCCGAGAGCCTCGGCGACAGCGAAACGCGCAGTTCATCCATCCTAGCCACGTATCTTGCCCTCCATGCGAAGCCGCGCAGACTGACGGCGCAACGGCGGCCGCCCACGCTCGCCTTGCGCCCCGACACGCCTCGCAGGCTCGGCGTTTCGGCCCATCCCCCCCGCTCCATGACCTTGCGCCGCAGCACGTTCCCGCGCTTCAGGCTAGGAGCCTGCGCCGCAGAACGTAGCGAAGCGGGTCGCCGGTCCGCCGCAGCGTCAGGCCTCGTCCACCGCGGACTCGCGGGTGTCCCGGATCGGGATGATCTGATCGAAGCCGCTGATGCGAAAAACTTCGTGTATATGGTCCGGCATGGCGCACAGCACGAGCTTTCCCTGACCGGCCTGCAGCTTCTTCGCGGCCATCAGGAGCACGCGCATCCCGGAGCTGCTGATGAAGTTCAGGCGGCCGAAGTCGACGACCAGATGCCGCTCGCCCCCGTCGACCCGCTCCATCACGATGGATTCGAACGACCGCGCGTTCGCGCTGTCGAGACGCCCGATCGGCAGGAGCACGAGAGCCTCGCCTTCCCGCTCTTCCGCTACTTCGATGTCCATAGACTCGTCACCTGCACGTCTGGTTGATCGGACGAGCCGCGAGGCGTCACTCCGACGCCTTCGCGAGATCGTGCTCCATGGTCAACCGGTTTCGGCCTTCCACGAACTCGTAGGAGACGCGGTCGGCAAAGCTCTTCACCAGGTGCAGACCCAACCCGCCGACGGCCCGCTCTTCGAGGGACGACGTGACGTCCGCGTTCGTGTCCTGCGTCGGATCGAACGGCTGTCCGTTGTCCTCCATGACCAGAATCAGGGTGCCGGCGACGACCCGCATCCTGATCCGGATCTCGGCATCGGCCATGTCCTCGAGGCCGTGCGTCACGGTGTTGGTGATCAACTCGTCGAGCGCGAGGTTGATGACGAACACCTTCGGATCGGGCAGATCGTTGGCGTCGCCGAACGCCTCCACCATGCTCGACAGTTCGCGAACTTCCGACAGCCGTGCCGGAATCGTCACGCGCAGTTCCTCGGCCATGCGGTCTCGCCCTCGCTCGAACGACGCAATACTCTAGCAAACTCCGAACGGCCCGCTGCAAGTCCGAGCGAATCGCCGGGCGGCGTCACCGGCGCCGCCGCAGCACCAGGCAGGTCATGTCGTCGGCGGCGGGAGCGCCGGCGGAGTACGTGCCGATCTCGCTCCACACGTGATCCACGATCTCCTCGGGAGAGCGCGCCGACGCGCCGTCGAGCGTCGCTTCCAGCCGTTCCTTGCCGAACAGCTCGCCGGTCAGATTCACCGCGTCGGTCAGGCCGTCCGTATAGAGAAACAGCGCCTCGCCGGGAGCCAGCTTCTGCTTGCGGCTCTCGTACCGAAAATCGTCGAGCACGCCCATCGCCACCCCGCCGGTCATCGGGAGCGGCCGCCGCGAATCGTCGCCGGCCACGAGAAACGCGGGCTCGTGCCCGGCGCAGACGTACTCCATGACGGCCCGCTCCAGATCCACGATGGCGAGCACGCCGGTAACGAACAGCCCCATCGGGTTCTCGGCGCAGAGGCGGCGGTTGGCTTCGGTGGCGATGGCGCCGACGTCACCGCTCTGGCTCTCGGAAGCCGCCGCGTTGATCGCACCCTGCGAAGCCGCCATGAACAGCGCCGCCGCAACCCCCTTGCCGGAGACGTCGCAGACGGTGAAGAAGAGCTTGCCGCCGGACGGCTCGAGCACGTCGACGAAGTCGCCGCCCACCTGCTGCGCAGGCGTCATCCTGGCGTAGGCCGCGAAGCCGCCGAGATCCACGTTCCCTTCGCGGACCAGCGCGGCCTGCACCACCTTGGCCATCTCCAGATCCTGCTCCAGCGCCTGCTGGGCGAGGCGCAGGCTGCGGTTGCTCTGCTGAAGCTCGTCGGTGCGCGCCGCGACCATCATCTCGAGCTGCTCTTCGCGGTTGAAGACCTGCACCGTCATGGCCTCGAACACCCGCGCCAGACTGCCCAGTTCGTCCGTGCGCTTCATCACGGTTGCCATCGGGCCCTCGTCCGGCTGCCTGCCCATCTCGACCTGACGGGCCGCCGCGGCGATCGCCTCGATGGGTTGCGTGAGCCACCGCGTGCCCCAGAGGGCGGCGGCGGCGGTGAAGCCGAGCAGGACGAAGGCGATCAGGGTGGTGTTCCTGGCCTCCGCCTGGACGCTGTTGGCGATGTCGTCCAGGCTCACGGCGAGGGCGAGGCCGCCGATCGGGATGCCGCCGGCGTTGATGATCGGCGAGGCGACCCAGATGCCGCGGTCCGCGGGCGACAACAGGCTGAGGCTGGTCTCGCTGACCACCTGCCCCTGCTCCATGGCCCGTCCGACGACCGTCTCGGCCCGGCGCGCGAAGGCCCCGGCGGCATCCACCGTCCCGGCCGCCGCCTGTCCGGCCCGCGGCGCGGCCGCCGCCAGCTCGCGGTCGAGATTGACGACCCAGAGCGCCTCCAGGTTGCGTGACCGGACCAGCAGGTCCGCCTCGCGCTGGTATACCGAATAAAGCAGGTTGCCCGAGCTGCCCTCGATGGGAATGCCGACCTGCACGACCCGCGGCGAGCCGGCGCCGGCAACCGCCACGTACTTGTAGACCTGTCCGTCCGAAGCGCGCGGCGCGGTCGCGAGCTCCACGCTGCGCTCGGCGCCCTCGAGAAGCGGAGCGAGATCGCCGGCATGCGGCACGCCGGCGGCGGCTCCGCCCGCCAGCGGCGGCAGCAGGGTGGAATAGGCCACCGAACCGTCCGGATTCACCACCCGGATCTCGCCGATGACGGTCGAGCCGACGATGCGCCGCAGGCGTCCCTCGATTTCCTCGACCGGCCACGCCGCCTCCTCCGCCGCGGCCACGAAGTGCCCCACGATGGTTGCCTGCACCAGCATCTGCTGGCCGACGATCCCCTCCACCACGGCCGACACGTCGGCGCGCTCGGTCGCGTAGACGTTGGTCAGAATCTCCTGCTCGCCGAAGACCAGCGCATTGCCGATCTGCACGATCCGCTCCTGATCGACGCCGCCGACCCCGACGTACTTGTAGACCTCCTGGTCGATCTCCCGCACCTGGGCGGGCTGCGTGATCACGTCGTCGACGTCCGATCCCAGCAGCACGTAGAACTTCGACGCCTGCGGCTGCACGGTCGGATCGGGGTCGAACCGGAACGGCACGAGCGCGCCGGCCTCGTCGCGCACGTTGGTCAGGTACGAGAATCCGACGCTGTCGGTAATCCAGAACTCGTCGAGGACGGTGCTCGCCACGATGGCGTCGAGGGTCTCGATGATGCGCGGGGGGTCCTGCCCCGCCTCCTCCGCCGCGGCGACGAGGTGGGCGGCCAGACGGGCCTGCGCGATCATCTGGTCGTCGAGCGTCGCGTCGAGGGTCCGGGCGACGTTGGCCAGCGAGATCTCGCCCATGTCGGCGAAGCTCGCCGACAGGAGCTCGGCCAGATGGACCGCGGACGCTTCCGCCTCGTCGCGCAGGGCGAGGGCGGAGTTGTAGAGCATGGTGGCGGACGTCGCCGTGATCGTGACGGTGAGGAGCGCGGCGAGCGCCAGGAAACCTCGAACCGCAAGGCGCAGACCCTTCCTCATCGTCCCTGCTTCAGTGCCCGGCGCATCCAGTGCTTGCGTCACGATTCGGTTCATCTCAGGCTCCCGCGCCGCGGCGGGACGTCACAGACGCCACATCACCCAGAGCTGCGCGACGTTGTCGTCCTCGTCCACGCCCAGCTTGTTCCGCCAGTACTGGTACTCCACGCCGAGAAAGAGCTGATTGGCGGCGCCCGTCAGCGCCTTGCCGATGTCCCACCCGAGTTGCGGCTGCGCGAGGATCCACCCCTTCACGGGGGCGCCGAGCTCGTTGGTGGCCGCGCCGATGTACTCGGCGTGGCCGGTGAACCAGAAGGACTGGCTGCCGATGTCGAAGGCGGCCCCCCAGCTCGCGTCGAACATGAAGCTGTCGGTCGTCCGGGGCGCCCCGCCCCGCTCGAGCCCGCTGCTGGCGTCGATGAAGGCGGTCACATCCGTGTTGAAGAAGACGAATCCGGGCACGTCCCAGGAAAGCCGCACCCCCGGCAGCCACTTGAGAACGTTGGCGTCGCCGTCGAAGTTGATGCCGCCGATCAGCGCGACGTCCCGCACCGGCCCGCCGCCGACGGTCCGATCCGCCAGCCTGCCGAAGCTCAGCGTGGGATACCACTCGCCGTAGAACTCCAGGTCGTTGAAGCCGTCCGCGACGCCGTCCTCGAGAATGTCGATGAAGACGAAGCTCTCGCCGAGCGACCAGCTCGACGCCTGCTGCACGGTCAGAATCTGCGTGTAGTGGCGCGCGCCGGAAAAAGGATTGGCGAGACGGCCGTACTGGTAGTGGAATTCCGTCTGCGCGACGGCGGTGGCCGGCGCAGCCAGCAGAAACACCGTGGCCGCGGTCCAGCGCCCGAGCGAACGGGTCCACGCGATGTTGTGCATTCGGAATGATACCCGTTCGCCGGCTGCCGTGTCCGCCGAAATCCGCACGGCGGGTCGTCGGGGAAGGACTCACCCGAATCGCGACCACGCCGGCCTCGGCCGTTCGTGCACAATCGAACAGGGACGCGCCGCGCGGGGCATCGAAGCCGCTCCCCGGCCTGCGTAGTACGATGGCCGGATGCCCGGTTCGGCTCGTGAGCTGCTCGGCCGCGTCTTCGGCTACGATCGCTTCCGCGGACAGCAGGAAGCGATCGTCGAGCACACGATCGCGGGCGGCGACAGCCTGGTGTTGATGCCGACGGGCGGCGGCAAGTCGCTCTGCTACCAGATCCCGGCGCTCGTCCGCCCCGGCGCCGCCGTGGTCGTCTCGCCGCTCATCGCGCTGATGCGCGACCAGGTCGACACGCTGCTGCAGGCCGGCGTGCGGGCGGCCTGCCTCAACTCCACGCTCGCGTACGGGGAGGTGCGCGACGTGGAGGATCGACTGCGGGCGGGCGGGATCGACCTGCTCTACGTGGCCCCCGAGCGGCTGCTCGGGGAACGGACGCTCGCGCTGCTCGACGAGGTCGAGCTGGCGCTGTTCGCGATCGACGAGGCGCACTGCGTGTCGCAGTGGGGTCACGATTTCCGCCCCGAGTACCTGCAGCTCTCCGCGCTTCACGAGCGCTTTCCGGCCGTGCCCCGCATCGCTCTCACGGCGACCGCCGACGAGCCCACGCGGCGGGAGATCCGGGAGCGGCTGCGCCTGCAGGAGGCGCGCGTGTTCATCGCCGGCTTCGACCGGCCGAACATCCGCTACCGGGTCGTGCCGAAGCAGAGCCCGCGCGAGCAGCTCGCGCGCCTCCTCGACAACGAGCATCGGGGAGACGCCGGCATCGTCTACTGCCTGTCGCGCCGCCGGGTCGAGGAGACGGCGGAGTGGCTGCGCGCACGCGGCGTGGACGCCCGCCCCTACCACGCCGGCCTCGGCGGCCGGGAGCGCGGCGACACGCAGGATGCGTTCGTGCGCGGCGAGGGCGTCGTCATCGTCGCGACGATCGCCTTCGGCATGGGCATCGACAAGCCCGACGTCCGCTTCGTCGCCCACCTCGACCTGCCGAAGAGCCTCGAGGCGTACTACCAGGAGACCGGCCGGGCCGGACGGGACGGGCTGCCCGCGACGGCCTGGATGGCCTACGGGCTGCAGGACGTGATCACCCTGCGGCAGATGGTCGACGGCTCCGAGGCCGGCGAGGCGCGCAAGCGACTCGAGATCCGCAAGCTGGACGCGATGCTCGGCTACTGCGAGCTGACGACCTGCCGGCGGCGGACGCTGCTCGCCTACTTCGGCGAGACGCAGGCGGAAGCGTGCGGCAACTGCGACAACTGCCTGGAGCCGCCCGAGTCGTGGGACGCGACGGAAGCGGCGCAGCAGGCGCTGTCGTGCGTCTACCGGACCGGGCAGCGTTTCGGGGTCGCCTACGTCGTCGACGTGCTGCGCGGGAAGGACGACGACCGTATCCGGCGCTTCGGCCACGATCGGCTCTCGACGTTCGGGGTCGGCGCCGACCTCGACGCCCGGCAGTGGCGGTCGGTGATCCGCCAGATCGTCGCCCGCGGGCTGCTGCGCGTCGACGTCGAGAAGTACGGGTCGCTGCAACTGACCGCCGCCGCGCGGCCGGTGCTGCGGGGCGAAGCCACGGTCGAGCTGCGGCGGGACGCGCTCCCGGCCCGGAAGGTGCGGCCGGCCCGGGAGGCGCGCGACCGCGTGCAGTCGGTGCTCGGCGCCCAGAGCCGGGCGCTGTTCGACGCGCTGCGGGCGCGCCGCCGCGAGCTGGCCGAGGAGCAGGGCGTGCCGCCCTACGTGATCTTCCACGACGCGAGCCTGGTGGAGATGGCCGAGCGCCGGCCGGGCACGCTCGACGAGTTCGCGGCGATCCCGGGCGTGGGCGCGACGAAGCTCGAACGCTACGGCGAGATGTTCATCGAGATCATCCGCACCCACGAGGCCGAAGAGCCCGCCCCGGCCGCCGCAGTCCCGTAGCCCGACCGTCTCGACGGACACGATGAGGGTCCCGGCACCTGTGACATCTTGATGCGGCGGTCGACAAGCACTACGATGTTGCAACCATGCGAACCACGCTGACCATCGATGACGACATCGGACGGGCACTCAAGGACCTCGCTCGCCACGCCGGCAAGAGCTTCAAGACCGTGGTCAACGAAGTCCTGCGGCAGGGGCTGACGAGCGGCGCCAAGCCCGGAGTTCGCCGTGAACCGTTCAGGGTAGAGTCGGCGCGGCGGGGATTCGTCCCGGGCATCGATCCGTTCAAGCTGAACCAGCTCGTCGACGAGCTCGAGGTCGAGCGGTTCCTGGCGCAGACCGCGCCGCGGCCGCACCGCACATGATCGTCCCCGACGTCAATCTCCTCGTCTACGCGTACAACGAGGACGCGCCGTTTCATGGCGCCGCGAAGGCCTGGTGGGAGCGCTGCCTGTCCGGCAACGAACCGGTCGGCGTCGCGTGGATCACGCTTCTCGGGTTCGTCCGCCTGATGTCGAACCGGCGCGTGCTGCTGGACCCGATGCCGGCGCCCGAGGCCATCGCGCAGTGCAAGCTGTGGGTCGCGCAGCCCAATGTTCGCATCGTTCTGCCGGGGCCTGGGCATCTCGATCTGCTGCAGGATCTCGCGGCGGGCTCGGCTGTCGGCGCCAATCTCACGATGGATGCCCATCTCGCGGCGCTGGCGATGGAACATCAGGCCGAGCTGCATTCCAACGATACGGACTTCTCCCGGTTCTCCGGCTTGCGGTGGCGCAATCCGCTCGCCTGAGCAGCGCCGCGCGCCGCGCCCGGCGATGGACCCGCGCACGCGGCGTTATGATGGACGCACTGATGACTGCAAGCACCTCGCGGCGTCGCATCCGCGCCGGGGTCGTTCTGTGGGGCCTGCTGTGGCTCGCGGCAGCCGCTCCGGGGCAATCCGGCGCTCAGACCGCCCGGGATCCCGGTTCGCTGCCGTCGGCCATCCCGATCTTCCCGTTGCAGGACATCATGCTGTTCCCCGGCGCCTCGCGGCCGCTGCACATCTTCGAGCCGCGCTACCGCGAGATGGTGGCCGACGCGCTCGAGGGCGATCGCATCATCGGCATGGTCATGCTGCACGCGGGGTACGAAGACGAGTACGCCGGCAACCCGCCGATCTACGAGATCGGCTGCGCTGGCGTGATCACCAACGTGCAGCGCCTGGAGGACGGCCGCTACAACATCGTCCTCGGCGGGCTCGTGAAGTTCCGGATCACCGGCGAGGATCAGAGCGGCTCCTACCGCGTGGCCGAGATCGATGCGATCCCGGAAACGCTGAGCGACGCCGACCGGGACGTGCTCCGTGGCCACCGACCGCTGCTGATGGAACTGCTGGCGTCGGTCGCACCGGGTCAGGCGCCGACGCTGGACGAACTGTCCGACGAGATGCTGGTGAACGGACTCTCGCAGTTCCTGGGAATGAGTGCGCTCGACCGGCTGGACCTGCTGCGGCGGGAGGGGCCGCTGGCGCGGGCCGAGGCGCTGATCGGCCTGCTCGAACGCGGAGAGCTGTCGCGGTGAAGCGGGAAGGCGGTCGCGGCGAGCGAGAGCCTGCCGCGTTGCAATCGAACCGGGGATGGAGTCGAACAACGGGATGTCGCACGCAGAGAGGCGGAAGACGATGGCCAGAGAGGCAACTACGTCGGGTGCACCGGTCGTACGGAGTCACGTCACGCGGCGCGAGGCGCTGGCGGGCGTCGGCGCGGTCCTCGGAACCGCCGCGGTGATGCGGGAGTTGCCCGGCCACGCGGCGGCGCCGCGCCCCGCACCCGCGCAGAGCGCGCCCGCACCCGCCGAGCAGGCCGCGGCGATCGGCCCCTACGATCCGAGCTGGCTTCCGGAGGGCGTCCGCTCGCGCTTCGTCCACAACGTCAACGGTCTCACGATGCACGTCCTGGAGGCCGGCTTCGAGACCGAGGGCCGTCCGGCCCTGCTGCTTCTCCACGGCTTCCCGGAGCTCGCCTACAGTTGGCGGCACGTCATGGCGCCGCTCGCCGACGCCGGCTATCACGTCATCGCCCCGGATCAGCGCGGTTACGGGCGCACGACGGGCTGGAGCGCCGACTACGACGGCAGCCTGCGGCCGTTCAGCCGGCTGAACGCCGTGCGCGACGCCCTCGCGCTGGTCTCGGCCTTCGGGTACCGCACGGTGGACGCGGTGATCGGCCACGACTTCGGCTCCCCCGTCGCCGCCTGGTCGGCGGTCGCGCGGCCGGACATCTACCGCGCCGTCGCCCTGATGAGCGCCCCGTTCGGCGGCACGCCGGCGTTCCCGTTCGACACCGCGGACGACGGCCCCGGGTCGGAACCCCCGACCGCGCCGGACATCTACGAGGAGATGGCCCGCCTGCCCCGCCCGCGGAAGCACTACCAGCGCTACTACCGCACGCGCGAAGCGAACGAGAACATGTGGCGCGCGACCCAGGGGGTCCACGACTTCATGCGCGCCTACTACCACCACAAGAGCGCCGACTGGGTCGAGAACCGGCCGTACCGGCTGGCGGGCTGGACGGCGACCGAGGTCGCCAAGATGCCCACGTACTACATCATGGACCTCGACATGGGCATGGCCGAGACCGTGGCGCTGCACATGCCCACGCCGGCCGAGATCGCCGCCAACGAATGGCTGCCGGACCGCGAGCTGCACGTCTACGCCGTCGAGTACGAGCGCAACGGCTTCCAGGGCGGGCTGCAGTGGTACCGCTCCGGCGGCGTCATCACCGACGAGCCGCTCACGTTCGCGGGACGGACCATCGACATCCCGTCGCTGTTCATCGCCGGCTCGAGCGACTGGGGCGCCTACCAGCGGCCCGGCTCGCTGGAGCGGATGCAGGAGAGCGCCTGCACCGACATGCGCGGCGTGCACTTCGTCGACGGCGCCGGCCACTGGGTGCAGCAGGAGCAGCCGGAGGAGACCGTGCGCCTGCTGCTGGAGTTCCTGCGGGAGGCGTAGGCCGGTGGGCCGCATGCGCGAGCCCGGGCCGCGCGGCCCGTGAGCGGCGAACTCATGACACCGCGAAGCGTCGAGACCACGATCGCCCGGTTCACGCTCGGCCTCCTGCTCGTCTACGTTCCGGTGGAAACGTGGGGCTCCTGGCCGTCCGGCCTCACGGACCCGTTCTATCTCGTGGACGTGGTCGCCTTCGCCCTGCTCCTGTGGGGCGCCGTGACGTCCCTGCGCGCGCGCCCCGACGTCGCGCCCGGCGTGCTATGCGCCGGATACGCCTGGAGCGCGGCCAACGGCTGGCGGGCCCTGGCGCTCCGCATCCGGACCCTGCAGCAGGGCGGTGAGGTCGATGTCACCCTCGTTTGGCTGCTCGTCATCTCGGAAGTCGTGGCGCTCGTCGGCCTCGCGTTGTTGCTCCTGCTCGTCGTGGAATCGCGGGCGCCGGCGCGGGTTGAGCGCCGGCGGGACTGACGGGAGCCGCGATCCTGTGGTCGGAGCGCCGTTCGCAGCGTCGCCATCCGCCGTGTGATAGCTTCGTTGCGGGAACGGAGCAGACTCACGAACACCGGTATGCCCCACGTCATGACCGCGACGCGCCGACGGCAAACGAATTCCCGGCGATCTGCACGGAGGCGGCCGGTATTGCTGGTCCTTGCCCTGCTGTTGGCGCCATTCACCGTCGCGTCCGCGGAGGCTATCGAGCACCGCGTCGTCATCATCGCCTACGACACCAACGACGTCCGGCTGCCGATGGCGCTCGACGCGATCGCGTTCTGGAACGACGTCATGGCGGAGCTCGACCTGAACGTGCGCCTCGTCGACGAGCTGCACATCGCGTCGCCGGTCACGCGCGCGCTGGAGAACTACGCCCGGTCGATCTCGCAACGCGCCGGGCGCCTGCGCGGCGGGCCGGGCGAGCCGGACGCGCCGGCCGAGATCACCGACTTCGGCGTCCAGGCCGTCCTGCTGCTCTCGCGCCAGGACCTGATGTCGTTCGCCTGGCCCCTGCCACGGTACCCGGGCCACTTCGTGGCCATCGAGGAGGACCGCACCGCGATGGCCGTCAACCCGAACATCGCGCGCAACATCATCGCGCACGAGATCGGGCACACCCTCGGGCTGCGCCACAACCGCGATCCGACAACCCTGATGTGCGGTCCCTGCCGCACCCACGAGCTCGCCGTGGACCGGCCGGAGTACATGCGGTTGACCGAGCGCGACCACCGGCGGCTCATCGAGCGCTACGCTTCCCGGTAGAATGCAACCGGTTCGTCCCACTCGGTTGGATGGAGGAGTGACACCATGTTGAAGCAGAAGCGGTACCTCGTCGCGATCCTCGGTCTCGCGGTCTTCGGCCTCGGCTACGCGGCCGGCCAGTTCTCCGCGTTCGAGAGCGTCGCCCAGGCGCAGGGGGAGCGGATCTTCGAGATGCGCACCTACACCGCGCTCCCCGGCCGGCTCGACGCCCTGAACGCCCGGTTCCGCGACCACACGACGCGGATCTTCGAGAAGCACGGCATGACCAACGTCGGCTACTGGACGCCCCAGGAAGCGCCGCTGGCCGAGAACACGCTGGTCTACATCCTCGCGCACGACAGCCGCGACGCGGGCCAGGCGAGCTGGGACGCGTTCCGGGCGGACCCCGAGTGGGCGCAGGTGTCCGAGGAATCGCAGCGCGACGGCCGCATCGTGGAGAGCGTCGACGTGCTGTGGCTGGAAGCGACCGACTACTCGAAGATCAAGTAGCGCCGAAGGATTCCGGCAGTCGGGCCGGAACGCCACCGCGCGTTCCGGTCCGATCATCGCAGCATCCGGAAACACTCCCTGACCTGAAGCAAACGGCGCTCCGCCTGTTTCTGCCTGCACAACCCAGCACGACCATCAGGCCGAGCCGGGGAATGTCCAGGCCGACCGAGATCATGTTGGTCGCGA
>WTGR01000773.1 GCA_011523485.1 Acidobacteriota bacterium | reverse complement strand
AGGGGGGCCGTGATTCTGTACTTGCCTAGCGTCTGCCCTCGGAACAGCATGCCGGTGCCGCAAGTATAGCGTGGGGGTCATGCCGCGCTTCGGGATTCGGAAAGCGGCGTCGGCTTCACAGATCGTCCCAGACGAAACGCAGGATCGACAGGGCCGCGACCGGCGCGGTCTCGGCCCGCAGCGTGCGGCGGCCGAGGGTGAGCGGACGAAAGCCGGCCGCTTCCGCGGCGCGGGTCTCGTCGTCCGTCCAGCCGCCCTCCGGGCCGATGGCGAGCACCGCGCCGGCCGGCCGCGGCGCGTTGCGGAGCGCGTCGAGCCCGGCGGATGCAGGGCCCGGGTCCGCGGCCGACGGTTCCGCCAGCAGCAGGCGCACCGCCTCCGGCCGAGCGTCCTCCAGGAACTTCGGGAGTCTCGCCGGGGGTTGAATGGCAGGCACGACGGCGCGCCCGCACTGCTTGGCCGCGGCGATGGCGATGCCGCGCCAACGATCGCCGGGAGGTGCGCCGTCGCGCCCGAGTCCGCCGGCCTGCGCGCGGTGCGTCAGCAGGGGGACGATTTCCGCCACCCCGAGCGCAGTGGCGTCCCGGATTACCGTGTCGAGCTTGCGGCCCTTCAGCAGGGTCACCCCGAGGGTGACGCGCACCCGGGGCTCGGCGACCGTGGCGACCGGCGCGCCCAGGCGCAGCACGGGGCGCCGCGGGTCGTCGTCCGTCAACGTGGCTTCATGCTCGCGGCCGCGTCCGTCGAAGACCCGGACGCGCGCCCCGCTGCGCAGGCGCAGCACCCGGCTGAGGTGGCGACCCTCCTCGGTGGACAGGCGGAGCTCGCTTCCCGGCGCCTCGATCCGCGGCGCGAAGAAGCGGTGGACGGACATCAGGTCTCCGGCGGCGGACGGACGCCGTGCGCCGGCCGTTCGAGGACGAGGCCGACCCATTCCTCCTCGACGGCCCGTTCCCGGACTCCTGCCCGCGGCTCCAATGCGGCGCGTACCGCAGGCTCCTCGCCGACCGTGATGCCGCCCGCGAGCAGCAGCCCGCCGGCCTCGACGAGGCGCAGGACCGCCGCCGCGTGCCGCAGGAAGAACGCGCCGGTGAGATTGGCGGTGACGACGTCGCCGGCCTCCAGGCGGAGGCTCTCGAGATCGCCCTCGACCAACCTGACGCGATCGTCGACGCGGTTGCGACGGACGTTGTCCCGCGCGTTCGCCAGCGCGTCGGGATCGCGCTCGACGGCGGTTGCCGACCGGGCGCCGAGCAGCGCCGCGGCAATCGCCAGCACGCCGGACCCGGCGCCGAGATCGAGCATGCGCCGGCCCGTGCGGAGGCGGTCGCGAAAGCGCTGCAGCGCCCGCAGGCAGAGCCGGGTGGAGGCATGGTGACCGGTCCCGAAGCCCATCGAGGGCTCGATGATCACCACGGTGGGGGAGCCGGCAACCGGCGCCGGCGCGTCCCAGGGAGGGGCGACGACGAGATCGCCGACCCGTACGGCGCGGAGTCCCGCGTGCGAGCGCGCCGCCCAGCCGTCGTCGGCGATGTCGATCGGGGTTGCCCGGGCGCCGTCCGCCCCCAGGGCGCCGTCGATGGCCCGGCGCGCGGCGTCGCGCGATGCCGTCGAGAAGAAATAGACGCGGCGCTCCAGGCTCGCCGGGGGATGCCGGTGGCCGGGCGCGGCCGCGTCGTTCCCGGCGTCGTCGTCGTGGATGGCGAACGGGTCGTGGTCGTCGAGCAGGGCGTCGAGGCGGGCCAGCAGCGATTCGGCGGCGACCGGCAACTGGACGTCGAGCGCCGGACGCGGCGTACCGCGGCGCAGACTCCCAGCGCCCCGAAACGCCTCGCCGGCTCGGCGTTTCGGCCCATCCCCCCCGCTCCGGGAGCCTGCGCCGCAGAACTCACTGCGTTGCGTTCTGCGGCGCAGACTCCTAGCCAAATATGTCCTTCACCCGGCTGAAGAACGGCCGGTTGTCGCCATGCTCGTTCGGATCGAACGATCGCTGCGGCATCATCCGGTCGAGGTCCTCGATCAGCGCTTTCTGCTCGCCCGATACGGAGGTGGGCACGGCCACCTTCACGTCGATGTAGAGGTCCCCGCGTCCCCGCCCGGAGACGTGCGGCAGGCCCCTGCCGCGCAGCCGCAGCCGGGCGTCTCCCTGCGTGCCCTTGGGGACGTGCAGGGTCTCGTCGCCGTTCAGCGTCGGGACGGTGATCGTGCCGCCGAGCACCAGCGTGGGATAGCTCACCGGAATGGAGCACAGCAGGTCGCTGCCCTCGCGGCGGAACACCGGGTGCTCCTGCACGTGGATGACGACGTAGAGGTCGCCCGGCTCGCCGCCGTGCGGCCCGTGCTCCCCTTCGCCCTGCAACCGGAGCTGCTGTCCGGTGTCGATGCCGGCCGGCACCTTCACCTTGAGCTTCCGCTCGCGCGACACGCGCCCGTTTCCGCGGCAGGCGTCGCATGGATTGCGGATGACCGTACCGGCCCCGCGGCAGGCGCCGCAGGGTCGTGCGACGGTGAGGAACCCCTGCTGGTAGCGCACCTGGCCGCGGCCCTGGCACTGCGGGCATGTCTCCGGCCGGGATCCGGGGGCGGCTCCCGACCCCGCGCACTCTTTGCACGGCTCCTCGCGGGGAACCTGCAGGGTCGCCTCGGTGCCCGACTCGGTGTCCTCGAGCGAGATCGGCAGGTCGTAGCGCAGGTCGGCGCCCCGCCGCGGGCCTCGGCGTCGGCGGCCCGCGCCGAAGATGTCGCCGAATCCGAACATGTCGCCGAGGTTGCCGAAGATGTCGTTGAAGTCGGCGAACGTCGACGGATCGAAGCCGGGCGTACCGCCGCCGCCGACTCCCGCGTGGCCGAACTTGTCGTAGCGGGCCCGCTTCTCCGCATCGGCGAGGACGGCGTACGCCTCGGCGGCCTCCTTGAAGCGTTCCTCCGCGGTCCGGTCGTTCGGATTGCGGTCCGGATGGTACTTCAGCGCCAGCTTGCGGTAGGCGCTCTTCAACTCCTGCTCGCCGATGTCCCGCGATACGCCGAGGACCTCGTAGTAGTCGCGCTTGCTCACGCCTTGGCCACCCTGACCATGGCTGCCC
>WTGR01000817.1 GCA_011523485.1 Acidobacteriota bacterium | reverse complement strand
GCCAGTCGAGCAGCTCCGGATGGCTGGGGTACTCGCCCTGCGTGCCGAAGTTCTCTACCGTCTTGACCAGACCCGTCCCGAAGTACATCTGCCAGAAGCGGTTGACGGTGACCCGCGCGGTCAACGGATGATCGGGATCGACAAGCCAGCGCGCGAACGTCAATCGGCTCGCCTCCTCCCCTTCCGGGAGCGGCGGCAGCACGGCCGGAACGCCCGGGAACACCTCCTCGCCCGGGTTGTCGTACGACCCCCGGTTGAGCCTGAAAGTCGGGCGGCGCTCGGCCATCTCCTCCATCACCATGACGGTCGGGAAGCTCGCCCACAGGTCCTCGCGCTCCCGTTCCAGGGTCGCAACGTTGCGCGCGGCCTCAAGGATCTTCGGCGGTGCATACTGGTTCAGAAAGGCAAGGCGCAGCTTCTCGGCCTGGGCCGGCGTCCGCCGATCCGGCGAGATCCGGGCGATGGCGGTAATCGGCTCGGCCGTCGCCACCACCCCGACCAGCTCGGGTGTCAGGGCCGCGCCGTAGATCCGCACGTCGTCGATGACCCCCTCGAAGCGCGGCTTGGTCGAGCCGCTCGCGCCGATACGCAGCGGGTAGCGCTGCGGCATGCGGTTGCCGACGAGGTCGAGCATCGGCTTCAGCTCCCTCGACTCGCCGTTCACGTAGATGCGCATGCCGCCGGGCGTCTTCGAGCCGTCGTAGGTCGCCAGCACGTGCTGCCACTCGTTGAGCCGTACGTCCTCCAGCGTCTCCGCGCTGACGCCGTCGTCGAGGATCCGGGTCGACATGTTGAACCGGAACTTGCCCTCTTCGAGGTAGAGCCCCCAACCAACCTCGCCCTGGTCGCCCGCGTCGGCGCGCGAGACGATGACCCCGCTGGAAGCCGTGGGGTAAATCCAGGCGGCAAGCGTGAACGGATCGTCGTACCCGACGCTCGGGCTGAGACCGGCGTTGATGAACCGCTGCCCGTCGAAGGCGGCGGCGTCCCCGATGCGTCCGTCGACGAACTGCGGCTGGCCGTCCTCGAGCACGCCGGTCACGAACGTCCCGTTGTGAACCCCGGCGATGTCGCCGTCGAGGGCGTGGTGCGCCAGCAGATCGTCCCGCAACGTCCAGTCGACACGTCCGGCGTTGGCGAGCGAGCGCTCCCAGGCCGCCTGCGCCGCCGCCGCATCCGCCTCCAGCGCTGCGAACGCCTCGCGAGCCTCGCGCAGCCTCTCGTCCAACTCGGCGAGCTCGGCATCCTGCTCCGCGGTGGGGGCGGTGATGAGCGGCGGCGAGTTGACGTACTTGAACGCCTTGCCCCGCTCCGGGATGTTGTTGAAGTTCGCCAGGACCTCGTAGAACTCCTTCTGCGACAGTGGATCGAACTTGTGGTCGTGGCAGCGGGCACAACCCAGCGTCAGGCCGAGCCAAACGGTCGAGGTGGTCTCGACGCGATCGACCGCGTACTCGACCAGGAACTCGTCGACGACGATGCCTCCCTCGCCGTTCTGGCTGTGGTTGCGGTTGAACGCGGTGGCGATGCGCTGGTCGCGCGTCGCGTTCGGCAGCATGTCGCCCGCGAGCTGCTCGATGGTGAACTGATCGAACGGCATGTTCGCGTTGTAGGCGTCGATCACCCAGTCGCGCCAGCGCCACATGGTCCGCTCGCCGTCGGTCTGGTACCCGTTCGTGTCGGCGTAGCGGGCCGCATCCAGCCACTCGGTGGCCATCCGCTCGCCGTAGCGGTCGGAACGGAGCAACCGGTCGACCGCCCTCTCGTAGGCATCGGGCGAATCGTCGTTGAGGAACGCGGCCAGATCGTCCGGCGTCGGCGGCAGCCCGGTCAGGTCCAGCGTCACGCGCCGCAGCAGGGTCGCACGATCAGCCTCCGCCGACGGTCCGAGACCCGCCGCGTCCAGGCGTGCCAGGACGAAGTTGTCGATCGGGTTGCGGACCCATTCCGGGTCGGAGACCGGCGGCACGGCGGCACGCTCGGGCGGGATGAACGCCCAGTGCGACTCCCATTCCGCGCCCTGATCGATCCACAGCCGGACCGTCTCGATCTGCTCGTCGGTCAGCGGATCGGCGTCCCGGGGCATCCGCAAGCGGCTGCTCCCGGTCACCAGCCGTTGGTACAGACGGCTCTCCTCCGCATCCCCGGCCACCACCGCGGGACCGCCCAGACGGCCTCGGTCCTCGAAGAGCCCGTCCTGGATGTCGAGCCGGAGGCCGCGCTGGCGCGTCGCCTCGTCGGGCCCGTGACACGAGAAGCAGTTGTCGGACAGAATCGGCCGCACCTCGCGGGCGAAGTCCACGACGCGCTCGGGGGCCGTTCCGGTCGCAGCTTGTCCGCCGCCGCCGGGCTCGGCGCGCAGATCCGCGGACAGCAGACCGCCGCACGCTGCGGCGGAGAGCAGGAACATCAGAAAGCGCGCATGCCGACATGTCGTACTCATCGAATTCTCCCAACGGGCGTCAGGCAACCGACTTGCCTGGCAAGCCCATCCCGCTCCGCGGCCGGAACCGCCCCGTCCACCCGAACGTCCGTACCGGAACTACCTGATGCCGCCGGCGCGGTTGGCCGAGCCGCCCAGGAACAGCCGCTCACCGTTCTCGAGTATGAAGTTGCGGCCGACGGCCTTCTCGGTGCCGTCCTTGGCGCGGTAACCCTCGACCGCGAGGAACGTGCCCACCTCGACGGTGTTCCGGTTGACGCCCTGCCGGATCAGCTCGTTCGGGCTGCCCCCCTCGACCAGCCAAGTGGAGGTCGTCCCGTCCTCGGCCTCCACGTCGATGTGGAACCAGGAGTGAGGATTGATCATTTCCCACTTGACGAGTTGCCCCTCCAGGGTGAGGGGCTGCTCGATATCGAACTCGGCCGAAAAGGCATGGTGCCCGGACAACGGCACGACAGCCAGCAACACGGCTGCGCCGAGGGCGGCGACGGCTCGGTTCATTCGCATCAGGCTTCTCCTTGTCCGCAACCGCTAGGGCTCCACCTTCTTGCGAAGATGGCCGTAGATCAGATCCTCGACGAACTCGACGCAACGGAACTCCATCAGCTCCGCGTTCGGCTCCACCCGCCGGTAGAGCGGCATGCGCA
>WTGR01000462.1 GCA_011523485.1 Acidobacteriota bacterium | reverse complement strand
TGTCGGAGGTCAGCTCGATGCCCCGCTCGTACCAGAACTCGTTGTACGACAGCACGCCGCCCTCGGACCGCGGCCGGTAGAAGAGCGCGCCCTTTTCCGGATCGAAGAGGTCGCGGTTGCGGCGGATGCGCTCCGACGCTTCGAACTGCGCCGCTTCCTCCGCCCCCAGCCGCTCGACGCCCTCGAACTGCGCCGGCCGCTCCAGCGGCGTCAGCGTGCGGAAGGTGAACATGCCCGAGACGTCCGGCTGGCCGTCGGGCGTGCGCAACGGCATCGTCCGGTCGCCCGTCTGAGCCAGCGCGCCCGGCGCGGCCAGCGCGAAGAGGAGCATGAGGGTGCAGAAGGCGGCGAAGGTGTTTCTCGGCATGGTCGGTCTCGTATTCTCGTGGGTCTCTAATTTCTTCGAATAGGTCGAGGAGTGGCGCACGCGCCGCTTCTCGGGCCGGAAGGCGTTGGCGGCCGAGCATCCCCGCCGCGACCCCACCGCAACAGCTTATACCAGGCAGATGCCGCTGGAGGTCCGCGGGTCCGCGGGGCCGCCGCAGTGCCGCCTCGGGCCGGCGCACCGTTCACTTCGCCAGCCTGCGGTCGAAGATGAAAGGCCGGATCGCGCCGGGCCGCACCGCGTTGAAGTCCGGGTGCGCCGGATTGAGCACGACGTTGCGTTCCAGTGGATTCACGGTGCTCGGCGCCATCATCGCCAGGTGCGTCCGGAGCAGGTCCGCACCGGCCCGTCGGGCATCGGCGACGGGCGCGGGCGCGGTGACGATGGACGCATCCGGGACGTCGAGGTCCAGGATCCGGTAGCTCGGAAACGTGGGCGGGCGCGCCAGGTTGACGAGGATTTCCAGGGCCGCGAGCGACGAGTTTTCGCTGCAGTAGACGGCGGGCATCCCCTTCGGATTCCACCGGCCGCCGTACCGGGCGGCGCCGTCGCCGCTCAACATATCCTCGACGCTGCCGGCGTACGTGGTGCGCGCGATGCGCCACACCCTCACGTCGGTATGCCGTGCTCCAGACGGCCGATCAGGTCGATGACGTCCTCGGCGCCGGTGGCGGTGTCCGCCCGCCGCAGCGGCGTCTCGCCGGCGAGCGCGGGATTGGGGTGCTTGAGCCAGTCGAGCGCGTGCTCCCGGTTGCCGTCGAAGTAGGACAGCGCCATGTTGAACACCCTGGCGACCGTGGCCGCCCGGTCCCCTTCGTCCCTGCGCAGAACGCCTCGAAGCCTGCGTCGGACCAGGGTCTGACGGGGAATGCCGACGACCCTCGCCAGTTGCGTTTCCGTCACGTCCAGGGTGTCCTTCAGGCGATCCAGAAAGCTGGCGGGGAGCCCGGCGCGGATCTCGGCCAGGGTGGGTGGTGGGACCGAGGGCCCCTGCGGTGTTGCTGCCATGTTCGACGCCACTCGATTCCTCGCCAGAATGAGACACACCAGTGTACCATATGGGCAATACGTGCGTCAGGTCGCGCAAGAGGAACCTGCGGAATGGAACCGATCATCGACCATATCGAGATTACCGTGCGGGACATGCGCGTCGCTGCGCCGTTCTACGACAAGCTGCTTCCACTCCTGGGCTTCGATCTCGAGAACCGGAACAGCGCGGTGCTGGAGGATCACGAGCTGCACGTCGTCGAGTACCTGCACCCGCGGTTGGGGTTCGCCATCAACTCGCCGAGGAGCGCTTTTCGGGCCGATGCGGTCAACCGCCGCAGGCCCGGCGCGCTGCATCATCTTGCGTTCAGGGCGAAGTCGCGCGCCGAGGTCGATCGGCTGCACCGCGAGGTGTCGAAGATCGGAGCCACGATCGTGAGCCCGCCGCGGGAGTACCCGGAGTACGTGCCGCCGGGCTACTATGCGCTCTTCTTCAAGGACCTCGAGGGTATCAAGTACGAGATCGTCCACACGCCCCCGGAGTCGGAGCAGGCGGTCGTTTGACACGGGGCGGACAGTGCGGGGGCGGGGGGAAGAGTTGGCGCGAAGCACGATGGAACAGGTGATCGAGAAATTGCTCGTGTCGGTCGACAGGCCCGGCGATTTCTCCTCGCACGGCCGGTTGCTCTCGCCCATGCCGCGCCTGGACGTGAAGGGCGCGGGCGCCCTGTCGTTTCCCGTGCCGGAAGCGCAGGTCCAGGCGCTGATCGCGGTCGCGGCGCGCGCACCGTACGGCAAGGGGCCGGCAACCGTGGTCGACCGGACGGTGCGCGACTGCCTGCAGATCGACGCCCCGCGGATTCGCCTGGCGGGCGCGGGATGGCGTGACACGTTCGGCCGGGTTCTGACGGCGGCCGCGGACGGCCTCGGCTGCCCGGTGGACCGGCTGGACGCCCAACTCTACAAGCTGCTGATCTACGAGCCGGGCGGCTTCTTCGCCTCCCACCGCGACACCGAGAAGACCGACGGCATGATCGCCACGCTGTCGATAGCGCTGCCCGTCGCGGGGGCCGGAGGCGAGATCGTCGTCCGCCACCGTGGACGTGAACGCACCATCGACATGACCGCCACCGAGCCGTCCGAACTGGCGTTCGCCGCGTTCTACGCCGACTGCGAACACGAGGTCAGGCCGGTCACCGAGGGGTATCGCCTCTCGCTTGTCTTCAATCTGTGTCTGCGCCCCGGCGACACCGACACGCCCCGCACGGCTCCCGACTACGAACAGCAGGTCGACCGGCTCGCCAGGCGGCTGGCCGCGTGGCGGCAGGACGGGGCTGAGAAGCTCGCCTGGGTGCTGGAGCACGAATACACCGAAGCGGGTTTGTCGTTCGACGTCCTGAAGAACCGGGACGCCGCGGTGGCGCGCATTCTGGCGGCGGCCGCGGGACGGGCCGACTGCGCGCTGCACGCGGCCATCCTGCATCTCGAAGAATGGGGGGCCGCGTCGTACTCCGGCTGGGGCTGGGATGAACCGGACGAGAACATGGAGATGGAGGAGGTCGAAGACTACCGTCAGTGGCTGGACGGCTGGGTCGCCCCTGACGGCCACCGTCCGCCATTCGGCGAGATCGACCTGTCGCCCGAGGAGCGGTTGCCGCGTGGCGCGCTCGACGACGCCGAGCCGGACGAACAGCGCATCGAGGAAGCCACCGGCAACG
>WTGR01000636.1 GCA_011523485.1 Acidobacteriota bacterium | reverse complement strand
GAGGACGCCAGCGCGCTGAACGGCCGCACGCCGCTGACCCCGTCCCACGGATACTGCTCGCAGGGCGGCTCCCGCTCGCCCTCGTCGCGCTCGAGGAAGCGCGGCACGAAGAACTCCTTCGTCAGCGTGGTCAGCATCACGCGCCCGGTGCCGCCGTAGTCGACGACCCGATCGGCGTCGTCGGGATCGACCACCTGCAGCACGGCCCGCGGCTGCGGCGCATGATACGTGATCTTGTAGCCCTCGGCCGCTCCGCTCGGCGGACTCGCGGCCAGTCCCATCAGCGTGTTGCCGTAGGTGGGCGTCATGTAGACGCCGTCGAGCAGCTCCTCGTTCGCGAACCGGTTCCACTGCGGCGTGAACTCGGTGCCGCCGGCGAAGATGCCGGTGATGCCGGTCTCGCGGATGCTCGAACCCTCTTCCTCCAGGCGGTTCGCGAGCGCCTCGATCAGCTTCGGCGTCGAGAACAGGCACTTGATGTCGTGGCCGGCCGAGAGCACCGTGAGCGCCTGATCGATCACGTGGGCCTGGTAGGCCTTGAGGTGATCCATCCAGCCCTTCCTGATCAGCTTGATCACCCAGCGCGGGTCGAGGTCGACGCAGAAGCAGATGCCGCCGCGGTGCTGCGCCAGATGCTCCACCGCCAGGCGCAGCCGCCGCGGCCCGCTCGGGCCGAGCATCAACCAGTTGGCTCCCTGCGGAAAGCACTCGTCGGGCAGCGTGTCGGAGAACAGCTCGTAGTCGGTGCGGAAGTCGTCGATGGCGATGCGGCTCTTGGGGATGCCGGTCGTGCCGCCGGTCTCGAAGACGAAGACCGGCTTGTCGGCGTAGGCGCGCGGCACCCAGCGGCGCACCGGGCCGCCCCGCAGCCATTCATCCTCGAAGTGGCCGAACTTGCGGAGATCGTCGAAGCGCTCGACCTCCTTGCGGGGATCCCAACCGGCCTTCTCGGCCCACTCCAGCCAGAACGGACAGCCGGTCGCCGGGTCGAAATGCCACGCGACCACCTCGCGCACCCAGGCGTCGAGCGACGCGCGCGCCGCGTCGGCCCTGCCCTGTAAATCGGTCGTCAGCGTACTCATCAACCAGTGATCTTACACTAGCGGGCATGACTGCACGACTCGAACGCCTGTGGATCAAGCGGTTTCACCGGGGACCCATGGACGCGGTCGAGCGCGCCACGCTGCGCGCCGGACGCGGCCTGGTGGGCAACGCCGACCAGGGCGGGAAGCGCCAAGTCACGATCATCTCCCGCCGGCGGTGGGACGGGGTGAACGAGGCGCTGACCGACGACATCGATCCGGCCCTGCGCCGCGCCAACATGCTCGTCGAGGGTATCGACCTCGACAACACGCGCGGTCGGACCCTGCGCGTCGGATCCTGCCGCCTGCGGATATGGGGCGAGACCCGTCCCTGCGAGCACATGGACGCGGCCCGCCCCGGCCTGCGCGGTGCACTGGATCCGGCGTGGGCCGGCGGCGCGTTCGCCGAGGTGCTCGACGACGGAGAGATTGCCGTGGGCGATGCAGTGACGTGGGAGGACTCCGACACCGCCGCCCAGCCCTGAGCGTCTGCGCCGGACACCCCACGAGTCTCGACGCCGGAGCCGCCGTCCGCGGCTCAACGCCGGATCACGCCGTGGCGTTCGAGCACCTCCATCACGGCCTCGATGGGCAACGCCTCGCGCGTCCCCCGGCGGCTGCTCACCGTGACCGCCTTGAACAGCGAGTTGTAGATCGCCTCCTCGGTCGCTTCCACCGTCGCCTGAAAGAGGGCCGACATGTTGCCGTTCGACAGGTCCTCCACGGTCCGCACCCGGTCACCCGGCCGCCTCCGCACGCCCGCCGCGGTCGAGAAGGCGATCGCGTAGTCGCCCGATCCGTTGCCGGCGAACGATCCGGTGCGGGCCAACCCCATCACCGCGCGGCGCGCCACCCGCTCGAGGTTGCGCTCCGACAGCGGCGCGTCGGTGGCCACGACCATCATGATCGATCCCTGCGACTGGTTCTCGCTCTCTTCCCGTCCGGTATCCGGGGGATCGCCGTCGCCGTTTCCGCCGACCTCGGCGCGGAACGCGTAACGGCCCAGCTCCCGCCCCACCGGCGCACCCAGGATCTGCAGGATGCCGCCGAAGTTGGACTGCACCAGCACGCCCACGGTGTAGCCGCCCAGCGACGCCGGGAGCACCCGCGAGCTCGTGCCGATCCCGCCCTTCCAGCCGAACGCCGAGGTGCCGGTCCCGGCCCCGACCGCGCCCTCCTCGACGGGCCCGGTGGCCGCGCCCTCGAGCGCCGCCCGCACGTCGCCGGCAGTCACCGGCCGGCTGCGAATGTCGTTGAGGCCGCCGTCGTTGGTCTCGCCGACGACAGGGTTGATGGACCGCACGCCCTGCATGTCCGGGGCGCCGAGCGCCCATCCGACCAGGGCGTCGGCCACCCGCCAGACGCACAACGTACAGGTCAGGAGAACGGGAGTCTCCAGCTCGCCCAGCTCGCGGACCTGGGTGACGCCGAGCAGCTTGCCGAACCCGTTGCCGGTGTGGATCGCGGCCGGTACGCGGTCGAAGAAGACGTTGCCGCCGTGCGGACGAATCGCGGTGACGCCGGTGCGGACGCTGTCGCCCCGGACGATGGTGGCATGGCCGACCAGGACGCCCTCCACGTCGGTGATCGCGTTGAACTCGCCCGGCGGGAAGACGCCGACCTCGATGCCCAGGTCGCGCGCCCGCGGGCGCGGCGGGTCCTGTCGCGCGGTCGATTGCACGCTTCCTCCAGACGCTTGCGCTGCGGCCGGCAGACTGGCGGCCGCAAGCACGCTGCCGGCGAGGAGCAACGCCAACGGTATCGTCGCCAACGAGAACGGCGCCGTCATCGCAGCGCGTCCGCCTTCGCCGCGAAGACGAAGTCGCTCTCGGTCAGGCCGTCGATCTTGTGGGTCCAGATCGTGACCTTGACCCGACCCCAGGTCAGGTAGATGTCGGGGTGATGGTCCTGCTCCTCCGCCATCTCGCCCACCTTGATCGTGAAGTCGAGCGCCTGCCGGAAGTCGTCGAACTTGTAGACCTTCTCCAGGTGGTGCTGCTCGACGACGTTCC
>WTGR01000853.1 GCA_011523485.1 Acidobacteriota bacterium | reverse complement strand
ATGTCCGGCTCCACGCCGGTCGTGTCGCAATCCATCATGAAGCCGATGGTGCCGGTCGGCGCGAGCACGGTGGCCTGCGCGTTGCGGAAGCCGTGCTTCTCGCCGAGCTCGACCACGTCGTTCCACGAGTCGGCCGCCGCCTGCTGCAGGTCCGCCGGCACGTGCGCCCGGGAAACGTTCTTCAGCGCGTCGCGGTGCTTCCGCATGACCCGCAGGAACGGCTGCTCGTTCTTGGCGTAGCCGGCGAACGGCCCGCCGCAGTCGCGCGCGATGCGGGCCGACTGGGCATACGCCTCACCCGTCATCAGGGCGGTGATGGCTGCCGCGTAGTCGCGCCCCTCGTCGCTGTCGTAGGGCACGCCGCGCGACATCAGCAGCGCGCCGAGGTTGGCGTAGCCCAGACCGAGCGGGCGGAAGTCGTGGCTGTTGCGCCCGATCGCCTCGGTGGGATAGCTGGCGTTGCCGACGATGACCTCCTGTGCGGTGATCAGCGTCCGGACCGCGGCCCGGAACGTCTCGACGTCGAACTCGCCCGGCTCGTGGGGCTTCATGAACTGCATCAGGTTCAACGAGGCGAGGTTGCACGCCGAATCGTCCAGGAACATGTACTCCGAGCACGGATTCGACGCGTTGATGCGGTCCGTGTGCGGACACGTGTGCCAGTCGTTGACGGTGGTGTCGAACTGCATGCCGGGGTCGCCGCAGACGTGCGTCCCCTCGGCCACCGCCCGCATCAGATCGCGGGCCCGATGGGTCCCCATGACCCGGCCGTCCGTGACGGCCCGCGTCTGCCACTCCCCGTCGTCGACCACGGCGCGCATGAACTCGTCCGGGACGCGCAGGCTGTTGTTCGAGTTCTGGAAGAACACGGAGTTGTACGCCGGGCCGGTGAACGATCCGTCGTAGCCGGCGTCGATCAGCGCCCAGGCCTTGCGCTCTTCCTCGACCTTGCAGTTGATGAACTCCAGGACGTCCGGGTGGTCGGCGTTGAGGATCACCATCTTGGCGGCGCGGCGCGTCTTTCCGCCGGACTTGATGACCCCCGCGAAGGCGTCGTAGCCCTTCATGAACGACACCGGCCCCGAGGCGGTTCCCCCGCCCGCGAGCAGCTCGCGCGACGACCGGATCGGCGAGAGGTTCGTGCCCGTGCCGGACCCGAACTTGAACAGCATCCCCTCGGTCCTGGCGAGCGTGAGGATGGACTCCATCGTGTCCTCGACCGAGTTGATGAAGCAGGCCGAGCACTGCGGCGCCTTCTCGAAGCCGCAGTTGAACCAGACCGGACTGTTGAACGCCGCCTTCTGTCGCACGAGGAGGAACTTCAGGTCGCCCCTGAACGCCTGGAGGTCCTCCGCCGTCGCGAAGTAGCGCTGCCGGTCGGCCCACCCGGCGATGGTGTCGACCACCCGGCCGATGAGTTGCCGGACGCTCCGCTCGCGATCCGGGGACGAGAGCTGGCCCCGGAAGTACTTCGAGACGACGATGTTGGTCGCCTGCTGGGACCAGAAAGCGGGAACCTCCACGCCGCGCTGCTCGAAGACGACGTCGCCGCGCTCGTTGGCGATCACCGCCGACCGCGTCTCCCACTCGATCTCGTCGAAGGGATCCATGCCGGCGCGGCTGAACACGCGGGGAAACTCGAGCCCGGTCCCCGTCGGCGTATCAGGATCCATCGCCGTGGTCGTCCGGGTCACGTAGTCTTCCGCAGCCCCTGCTGACATCTCTCCCCCTGTTATTGCAGTGACCGACGCCGGTTCACGGCCGGCTCCAAGGCGGGATGTAGATACTGGCGAGGTGTTCGGTCGATCTCATCCTGCACCGCGATCATGCGGGTACGTCCCGCCGCGCGTACGACGCGCGCGATTGTACCCAGGGGTCACGGGACTGTCAATATGTTGTGCCTGGCTGGCCGACTAGCGCAACATGTTGAGAAGCTGTGCAACAGCTGTTGATGGCCTGTGGCCGATCCACGTCTCCGTTCCGGACCGGGTCGTCCTGCTGGCACGTGAGGACCGTAGAAGCAGCACCCCACGATCCCACGGCGGATGCTAGAGTCCCCGCATGGACGCTCCCGTGCGCGGGCTCGGCCCCGACCGACCGGCCGCCGATCTCGACACGGGTCCCGAACCGGATTCGGCCGCCGCACCCCTGCAAACCGCCCCCGGGCGCGTCGTGCCGTCGCTGTTCGAAGTGATTCTCTGCTCCGGGTTTCCGACCCAGCTCGTCCTCTCGGCCTTGCTGACCGCGGCCGGATTCGCGGCGCTCTCGCCGACCGGCGACCCGTCGTTCGGCTACATCGTCGCGCTCACGCTGCTGGACGTGGTCGTCGTGCTCGTCCTCGTCACGACCTTCCTGCACGCGCGGAACGAGTCGGTCCGCGAACTGGTGCTCGGCGCTCGTCCCCCGCGACGCGAGGCGGCGCTCGGCGTGCTGCTCACGCCGCCGATCGTCGTGGGCGCGGTCGGCGCGCTGCTGCTGATCGGATGGCTGGCGCCCGGACTGCGCAACGTGCCCGACAATCCGCTCGGCGCCATGCTCTCCACGCCGGGACGTGCGCTGTTCTTCGCCCTGGTCGTCGTGCTGGCCGGCGGGCTGCGCGAAGAGCTGCAGCGGGCGTTCATCCTGCGCCGCTTCGATCAGCATCTCGGCGGCGGCTGGCTCGGCCTCGTCGTGTTCAGCATCGCCTTCGGCCTCGGCCACGCCATCCAGGGCTGGGACACCGTCATCGTGACCGGTGCGCTCGGCGCCCTCTGGGGCGCGCTCTATCTCCTGCGCGGCAGCGCGGTCGCCGCCATGGTGAGCCATTCCGGCTTCAACCTCACGCAGATAGCACTGGCCGTCGCCGGAACCCAGGCCGGCTGACCCGCCCGCCCGACGTCGTCCGCGTCGCATCGACATCCCCGGACAGTCTCACGGGTCCACTCGCATCACCTCCGCGCGACGCAGCAGACCGGCGATCCAGCCCTCGACCAGCTCCGCGCGGCGGTCCGTCCAGAGGTCTTCCCGGACCCGGTCGCGCACGGACTCGAACGGAAGCGGCTCTCCGCCCTCCAGAAAACGCGCGCGGTGCGCGTCGTAGTGGGTGCGCAACTCCACCTCGGTCAGCCGGCCGCCACGTCCGAAACGATCCGCCACGTATTCGTCGATGCGGATGTCGTCCCGCAGGATCTGCCGCAGATCGTCCATGTCGATCCCGACCATCGAGAGGAGACGGGTGAACGCGGCGGGGTCGGCGAAACGCGCTTGCACGGCCGCCACGGCGCGCTCGACGCGAGCCGGCGGCGGCGCCGCCTGCCGGTATCGATCGACCTCGTCGAGCGCGAGCCGGCGCTCGATCAGCCGGCTCAGGGCCGCCGCTTCGCGAGCCGCGGGTTCCCGTTCACGAACGTTCCACAACCCCTGCTCGTGCAGGCCGAGATCGAGGAACGCCCGCACGTCCGAGGCGAGAATCACCTGCCCGGACACCACGGCGAGCACCCGGTCGAGGACCTGGGCCGCGGGACCGGACGGCCAACCGAAGGACACGAGCAGCAGGCAGAGAAGCAGGCTGACGGACCGGCGGTCAGAACGCCTGCCCGAAGCTGAAGTGCAGCGCCATGAGCTGCTCCTGTTGCGGGCTCGTCTCGTCACCGAAGAAGTGCCGCTCGCCGAGCTTGAAGCCGATGTCGAACCCCAACGGCCCAACCGGCGAGTTGTAGCGGACGCCGAACCCGGCGCCGCTCCGGATGCGACCGAGACTCACGTGCTCCACTCGATCATAAACGTTCCCCGCGTCCACGAACGTGACGACGCCGATCGCCGGCGTGACGCGAATCCGCAACTCGCTGTTGAAGATGATCACGGCGTTGCCGCCCTGCGGGAAGCCGGCCTGGTCGATGGTGCCCCCGGTCTCGGTGCGGGGGTTTCCGAGACGGTCCAGGGCGAATCCGCGAACCGTGGCGTTCCCGCCCGCGAAGAACCGCTCGCTGATCGGCAGCGCGAGCGAGCCCGCCGCCGCGACGCCTCCCTCCGGGGCGTCTTCGAGGGCGTCCAGGACCCGCGGAAATCCCCAGGCCACGCCCAGACGCGCGCCGGCCGCCAGGACGATTCTCGGGACGCCGGGCATCCTGCGATACACCGACCCGGAAAAGAAGCTCTTCGAGAAGCCGACCTCGGAGCCTATCGTGCGCGCGGCCACCTCCGACTCGAGCGTCACCAGGGATCCACGGGCCGGCTCGACGGGGTCGTCGCGGGTGTCGTACACCCGACTCGCGCTGAACGACGACAGGCGCACGTTGGGAAACAGCCGGTCGACGATGTCCTTGTCCTCGCGGTTCAACTCGCGGTTGGACGTGTCGTTGTTGCCGAGGCGGTATCCGATGGAGGTGCCCGTCGCCACGCCCGACGAACGCGTCACCTGCGCCGTCACGCCCCGGCTGAAGAGATCGAAGCCGGGACGGATCGCCTGCTCGACGAAACCCGACATCTGCACGTCCCAGTCGCGCCGGATCGCCCGTGGCTCGCGATAGGTGGCGAGCACGCGATACTCGTTGAACCCGAACGCGCCGCCCGTCTCCACCGGCGCGAGCAGAGGCGGGTCGTTCTTGCGACGGACGCTGACGCGCGTGAACAGGTCCAACGAGCGATTTCTGCCCCACAGGTTGCGGCGGCCGATCTCGAAAGAGCCGCGCGGCGCGAACTCGATCCGCTCGACCGCCTGGCTGCCCGCCGCCCGAACCTCCCGCCGGAGCCGCTGCGACAGCTCGAACCCGCCCCCGTAGGCGAGCCGGGTCGCCGCCGCCTCCTCGACCTCGATGATCACGTCCCGCCGATCGGCGCGGCCGTGACTGAACTCGCGGATGTCGAGCCGGCGGAACATGCCGAGCGCGTTGAGGCGGCGGCGCGTCTCGGCCACGTCGTCGAGCCCGAGCGGGGCCCCCGGAGCCAGGGTCACCTCCCGGCGAATGGTGGCGCTGTCGACCGTCCGGTTGCCCACGATCAGCACGTGGTCGACCAGCACCTGCGGGCCCTCGAGAATCCGGAAGACGAGATCGACCGTGCTCAGATCGTCGGCGAACCGCGCATCCAGCATCACCTGCGCCTGCTCGTATCCCTCGTTCAGATAGGACTCCAGGAGGGCGTCGCGATAACGTTCGATCTGGGGTCCGTAGTACGCGTCGCCGGGGCGCACATCGACCACCTGCTGCAGGACCGCGGAGGATTGGGCCGACGCGCCGTCGAACGCCACCTCCCCGATGATCGTCCGCACCCCTTCGTCGATCGCGATCTCGACGCGTTGCTCCACTTCTCCGTCCTCGCCGCGCCCACCCGTGCCGCTCGAGGAGCGGACGGCCCTCACCGTGGCGAAGCCGAGACGGTTGTAGTGCTCCTCGATGGCGGCCAGACCCGCATCGATCTCCCGGACGACGAGGGGAGCGCCGGTCGCCAGGCCGAGGATGGAGCGGACCCGGTCGTCCGCGACCGTCTGATTCCCGCGCACGGCGACCGCGCGGACGCGATACAGTGGGCCGCGCGTCACGCGAAAGACGATGGAGAGCCGATCCTCGTCGCCGTCACGCGTGTGGGTCACCGCGGCGTCCCTGTAGCCGAGCGCCTGCAGGTGCGCGGCAATGCGCTGGTCCGCATCTTCGAGAAGGTCTTCGTCGACGCTCGCCTCGCGGGCGACCGGCACCAGGTCGGCCAGCCGCGCGCCCGGCACTTCGTCGCCCTCGAACGTCACCTCGACCCGCGGCCCGCGCCGAATGGCGAGCCGCACGTCGACCATGACGTCGCTCAGCCGCTCGATCTCGTGCGACAGCCGGGCCTCGTAGTAGCCGCGCCGCCGCAGATCGCCCTCGTAGTCGCCGAGCCGCTGCGCTATCTCGACACCGTCGTAGGGCGTGCCGGGATTGCGAAGACCGAGCCGGGTGCGGATCGTGTCGTGGAACACCGGCGACTCGCCGGTGATGTGCCAGCGCCGGACGCGGGCGCGCGGACCGGCCTCGATCGCCATCCGCAGGACACGCCTCGAAAGGGGCCCGGTGATCTCGGAGCGCACGCGTGCGGTGAAGAAACCGCGCTCGGCGTACGCAACGCGCACGGTGTCCCCGACCGCGGCGGCGTCGCCGGCCGGGAAACTCGTCCCGTGGCGCTGGGCAACGAAACGGCGCAGCCACTCCTCCGGCACGCCGCGCACGCCGGTGAACTCGACCCGGTTCACGGTTTCCAGCGACCGCAGGTCGTAGACCAGCGCGACCCCGCCGCGCCTGTCGCTGGCGTCCACCTCGACGCCCCTGAAGAGGCCGAGACTGAAGAGGTGCGCCAGGGTCTCGCGGACCTCCCGCATCGACAGCGGCTCGCCCGGCCGCGTCTGGACGAGCTCACGGGCGGCCGGATCGTCGAACGGCCGGCCGTCCGCCGTCAGCCGCACCTCGACGACGCTCCGTCCGACGTACCGGTCCACGTCGCGCGCGGCCTGCGCGGGTGCGCCGGGCCAGCAGAGAACCGCGAGCAGGCAGAACGCCCATCCACGCATCAGAAAGCATGCCGGACCCGTACGTCGAGCGCGTAGGTCAGATCCTCGTTCTGCGACAGGACCCACGACAGCCGATCGGTGGCGTCGTACTCGAAGACCACGATGAGGTCCTGGTTGCTGCCGCTGACCGCGCGGGAGAAGGTCAGGTGCGCCCGGTCGGAGACGCGCTTGCCGATCAGCACGCGCGCGGTCGGGACGAGCTGCGTCGACTGCTGGGCCGCCGGATCGTCCAGGGACGGCGTGATCTCGAAGGTGTCGACCCCGAACGACCGCTCCACCACCCCCCCGACCTCCGCCAGCACGGGGTTGTTCAGGAGCCCTGCCCCGATGCCCTGCATCAGCAGCCCCTGCTGAGACGCCTCGGGCGCCCGCAGGGTACGGATCTCGGCCTGTTGCGGGTCTCGGATATCGCCCAGCAGCAGCCCGACGATCTCGAACTGCTGCAGCGGCGGATCGGACTCCAGCGTCGGCGGCTCCAGCCGATCGAGCGGTCCGGTGAGACCCAGGGTGATGCGGTACGTCTGACCCGGAACGCGGATGTCGGTCTCCGCCTCGACGTCGAGGAACGGCTCCATCGCGACGGGGTTCGTGAATCCGACGCTGCCGCGGGTCAGCCGATAGCGGTTGCCCTCGAAATAGATCTGCCCGCGCTCGATCTCCGCGTTGCCGAGCAGGGACGGCCGATCGAACGTGCCGGTCAGGGTCAGGTCCGCGCTGGCGACGATCTGAGCCCGGTTGTCCGAGATGCGCAGGCTCGAGGGCGCCGAGATGCGCAGATCGAACCGCACGGGCAGCGTGGTCTCCGCCGGACTGGCCGCGGTCTCGGTGCCCATCAGGTTCATGAGTCCGCCGTCGGACTCGAAGAGCTCCAGCCAGATTGCGTCCTCCACGGTTACGAGACCACCCAGCGTCGGCGCATCGACGGATCCCTGCAGAATCAGCTCCGCGTCGACGCGGGACCGAATGCCCTCGGGATAACGCAGGGAGATGTCCCGGCCGGTGGCGGTCACACCGAGATCGCCGAGGCGGTAGCCCTCCAGCCCGACCCGGCCGCCGAAACTGACCGGGCCGCCGCCGAGCTCCGCGGTCAGCTCGTCGAAGCGAACCCCGCCCGGCTCCAGAATCACGCGGCCGTTGACCGCGTCGAGTGCGTGCGGCAGCGACAGATGCCGGACCCGGCCGTTCGCAACACGAGCCGCGCCGGTGACGACAGGCGCGTCGAGCGAGCCGCCGATGTCGGCCGCCAGGCGCATCGTTCCGCGGCTGCGCACGTCGGGAATCAGGCCCTCCAGAATGCCGAGCCCGGCGTTGCCCTCCGCACGCAGCGCGAACCGCTCGTCGGCCAGCGCCACGTCGCCCGCCAGCTCCAGGTTCGTCTCCTCGCCCCGCAACCGCATCCGGTCGACGTGCACCACGTTGTCGGCGAGAGAGAGACGGACCGGGCCGTCGTTCTCCAGCTCGAAGTCGAACACCGTGAGTGCGAGACGATCCGCCCTGACGTCGACTCCCAACCGATCGAGGTCGAGCAGCTCCCCGTCGACCGTGACCGTGCCGCTGGCCACCAGCGCGGTCATCTCCGACAACCCCGGCTGCAGGGCGCGTGCGAACGGGTCGAGCCGGGTGTTGGTCACGCTGAAGCGAAACCGGGCGGGCGCCTCGTCCACCAGCCCGATGCGGCCGGAGCCGGAAACCGCGACATCCGGCGACGCCGCCTCCAGCTCGACGTTCATCACGCCTCCCGCGACGTCGAGACGTCCCGTCACCTCCCCGACCGCGGCGCCCGCCATGGTCACGTCGGCCATCGCGCCCCGGATCTCGTAGCGCGGGTCGGCGAAGGCGCCGGCGCCCGAGATGGCGGCGTCGATGCGTCCGGCGACGGCCACCGGAACGCGCTCCACCATCCGCGACGCGGAGAGCTGCAGGCCGCGGGCATCGGCCGTGACGGAGTAGGTGCCGTTCCACTGCACGTACATCGCCCCGGTGACCTCGCCGTCTCCCTGCCGTACCGTCAGGCCGTTGAGCCAGACGCCGCCGCCGTCGAAACGGAGATCGGCCTCCGCCTCGTCGAAGGGCTCTCCGTAGGCCAGGCCTGCGCCCAGTCGCATCCGCCCGAAGCCGAGCGGCGCGCCGTAGTCTCCGTACAGGCGGATCTGGCCGTACGTCGGACCGTCGATGGTGTAGCCCTCCAGCTCGAAGGCGTCGCGGATGTACTGGGCCGGTAATGCGTCGACCTCGAACCGGGCATTGATCTGCTCGCCTCCGGAACGCGCCGCACCGATGGCGAAGCGGCCGTCGACGGCCAGACTGGACGCCGCCTGGCGAAACCGGGCGCCCGCAACCTCCAGAACGGAGTCCTCGACGACGATGTCTCCCTCGCCGCGGCCCCACTCGACGTTCCAGGCCTCGATCGCGTCGCCGGCGAAAGCCGCCTCGATGCGCGGCGACGTCAGCGCTCCCAGCATCACGCCGGTCATCGTCCCGCGGCCGTCGATCGCCAGATCGCCGGTCGGGCGCCCGAACGCGGTCATGACGGCGGCCATGACCCGATCGCTCTCCAGCCAGTCCGCGCTGGCGACGTGGAACGGAATCCTCGACCGCTCGCCCCAGGCGGTGCGGCCTTCGAAAGTCATCGCCGTCAGAGGCGTCGCGAACCAGCTCGGCCCAATGTCCACGCCGTCCGGCTCGAACGTGAACCGCATGTCGCCACCGAACGGAAACCGCCACGGATCCGCGGCAGGCACGAACGGTTGTGCGTCATGGGGCCACCCCTCCCGCGGCGCCGGCGGCCCGCCCCGGGGCATCAGGGAGACTCCCGCCGGCGGCGCAACCGACACCTCGCCGCCACCCTCCCGCTCCGCGAACCGGCCGAGCGGCCACGCCAGGCTCAGCTCGCCCGCGAGCCTGCCCCGGGGACGCGCTCCGGGCACGCCCAGGTCGTCGAGCAGCGGCTCGAGAGCCGCCGCTCGTACTTGCGGCGTGAACGTGGCGATGCCGGGCTCGGGGACTCCCAGCGGCTTCATCGCGTAGGTGAAGTCGAGCTCGCCGCCGTAGAACCCGGCATGCGCCCGCGTGATCTCGAAGCGGTCGCGGGTCCAGACCAGATCGCCGTCCAGCTCGGAAAGCGGAGTCCCGCCAGCGTGGCGTCCGCGCTTTCGAACGAGCCGGTCAGCTCCCGCCCGCCCTCGAACAGATGCCACACACCGTTGAACGCGGCCTCCCCGGTGACCGTGAAGTCGTCCCGCGCGAAGAAGATCTCCTTCATCGCCGGCAGGTCGATTGCCATCTCCCGCACGTTGTAGGTCGACTCCGGCCAGTTCAGCATGTCGACATGGCCGTCGACCCGCGCCGTGAAGCCGCGGTCGGCGGCCCACAGATCGATTTGCGTCAGGTCGACCAGACCGCCGTCGAGCACGTAGTCGGCGTCCATGTCGATCGTCATCGGCTCGAAGTCGCCGATGACGAGCGTCCCGCCGCGGAACTCGGCCGTCCCACCGTAGCCGGTGGATTTGCCCAGCGTCATGTCGATGTTGGGCGCGGTGATGCTCCACGGCGCCACGTGGTCCTCGTACACGAACTCGCCGTCGTAGGCGCGCAGATGCTGCACGGTGGTGACGAAGATCCGGCCCTCTTCCCCTTCCTCCGCCGCCGGCGCCGCGGCGCCGGCGTCGCCCGCGGGAGGTGCCGCGTCGGCTCCTTCGGCGCCGTCCGCCGGCTGGACGAACCGGGGAAAGCTCTGCCGCCCGTCGGAGAAGGACTCGACCAGCATGCGCCAGCCGCTCAGCTCGACGGCGTCCACGAGCACCTCGCCGTGCAACAGAGGCACCCACTCGGTCGAGATCTCGATGCGATCCACCTGGAAGAACGGACGGTCGCCGGGATTGAGGCCTCCGATCTCCAGGTCTTCGATCAGGAAGCGCCCCGGCGCCACATACGTGCTGAGCCGGCCGATGGTGACCGGCCGGTCGATGTAGTCGGCGAACGCCCGCTCCGCCCGCGCGCGCAGGCTCGGCCCGAGATCGATGGTGGTCACCGAGACGAGGGCGCCCGCGACTACCGCCACCACGGCGATGGTCGTCCACACGAGCGACCGGCGCACCCCCGGCCGCAGGCGCCGGGCCCAACGCCACCGCAGGGGGCGCAACCCCAGCCGCCTCATCTGGCGTGCCCAACCGGTGAGGAGCGTGTTGGCGGGAGAGCGCGTGTCACCGGTCTGCCGCGGGCGCCGCCAGCGCGCGAGGATGGCGGCCGCCCGGGTCACGACCGCCTTCACCGCGGGCGCGGAGTCGACCCGCTTCGCTGCGGACCGCTTCGCCGGCGGCGGCTCCGCGGCCGGCGCGGCGAAGAGAACGCTACCGGGACGCGACAGCTCGTCTGACATCGGTCGCCTGTCACTCGATGGCGGCCAGCAACCGGCCGGCCTCTACCGACATGCCTTCGGTGACCGGCACCTCGGTGACCGTGCCGGCCCGCGGGGCGCCCAGCTCGTTCTCCATCTTCATGGCCTCGACGACCACCAGGGGCTGGCGGGCCTCGACCTGGTCGCCGGGCGCCGCCAGCACCCGCACCACCTTGCCCGGCATCGGAGCGACGAGCCGCGACGCGCCGCCCGCGGCGCCGCCGGGGGCGTCCCCGGCCGCCCGCCGGCCGTTGATCACCGTATCGACGACCACGTTGCCGATGTGCACCCGCGTCAACCCGTTCCGGCCGGTCGGCACGCAGCGCACCTGCCGGCTCGCGGCGCCGGCGCCGGTCCGCACCAGCGACAGCAGCATCCCGCGCCGATCGCGCTCCACGAGGCGCGCATCGACCTCCCGCGTCGTCCCGTCCCACGACACCTGCACGCGTCCGGGGCGCGCCGCATCCGGCTCGACGCTGACGTCGTGTACGTTCCCGTTGACCTCGATCTCGATTCGCATTCCGGATACGCCTATGCGCCTATCGTAGTCCCTCGACCCGCGCCGCCTGCTTCCAGCGCCCGCCGGCCGCCGTACCCGCGGCGGGGCCGGCCCCGACTGCCGCGCGTCCCAGCGTCACGGACAACGCCGCGGCGATGACGGCGAGCTCCTCGGCGTCGTCCGGCGGGTCGACGAAATCGGCCCCGTCCCGCGCGACGAGCACGCGGTCGAGAAACGTGGTGTCGAAGCGCGCGGCGACGAAGTCGTCGTGACGCAGCAGCCATCGGAACATCGGAACGGTGGTCGGCACCCCGCCGATGTCGTACTCCGCGAGGGCGCGGTCCATGCGATCGATGGCCAGACGGCGATCCGCCGCGTGGGCGATCACCTTGGCCACCATCGAGTCGTAGTGCACGGGCACCTCGAAGCCGGCCGCCACGCCGGCGTCGACGCGGATGCCGGGACCCTCGGGCGGACGATGCGTCTCGAGCAGTCCGGGACACGGCATGAAGCCCGCGTTCGGATCCTCGGCATAGACGCGGCACTCGATGGCGTGGCCGTCCGGTGCGAGCGCCCGCTCGGGATCGATCTCCAGACGCTCTCCCTGCGCGACCCGGAGCTGCCAGCGCACGAGGTCGATGCCGGTGACCATCTCGGTGATCGGGTGCTCGACCTGCAGCCGGGTGTTCATCTCCAGAAAATAGAAGTTCCCCGACTCGTCGAGCAGGAACTCGATGGTGCCGGCGTTCGTGTACCCGACCTCGGCGGCCAGCCGGGCCGCGGCCGACGCGAGCGCGCGCCGGGTCTCGATACCGACCACCGGCGACGGCGTCTCCTCGATCACCTTCTGATGGCGCCGCTGAATCGAGCACTCCCGCTCGACGAACGGCACCACGCCGCCGTGCTCGTCCGCGAGAAGCTGCACCTCGATGTGCCGGCCCCGCTCGATGCAGCGCTCCAGGTAGACGGCGCCGTCGCCGAAGGCGGACGCGGCCTCGGACCGCGCGCCCTGAATCGCACGCGGCAACCCGTCCGGCTCGCGCACCAGCCGCATCCCCTTGCCGCCCCCGCCGGCGACCGCCTTGACGAAGATCGGATAGCCGATGGCGTCGCCCGCCGCCTGCAGCTCGGCCTCGGTCGCTCCCTCGGGCAGCGGGCCGCCGCTGCCCGGCACGATCGGCACGCCGGCCCGTCCGGCCGCCTCGCGCGCCGCGGTCTTGCCGCCCATCAGCTCGATGACCCCGGCCGGCGGGCCTATGAACCTGAGCCCGGCATCGGCGACGGCCTGGGCGAACCCGGCGTTCTCCGCCAGGAACCCGTAACCGGGATGCACGGCGTCGGCGCCGGTGCGGCGCGCCGCCGCGATGATCTTCTCGACGTGCAGGTAGCTGGCGGCCGGCTCGTCCGCCTCGAGCGCCACCGCCTCGTCGGCGTAGCGGACATGCGGCGCCAGCCGGTCGCAGTCGGAGTAGACGGCGACCGTCGGCAGCCCCATCTCGCGGCATCCGCGCATGATCCGGACCGCAATCTCGCCGCGGTTGGCGATGAGCACCTTCATCGGCAGTTCGTCTCCTTATCGTACTGCACTACTGGCGCCGATTCGCGTCGCGGGCACACCCCGGCCACGCGCCGCTCCGAAGCGGTACGATCCGGGAGGCCGGCGCGCGGGTCACAACGGGATGTTGCCGTGCTTCTTCGGGGGGTTCCGGTCCCGCTTGCCGTCGAGGCTGCGCAGGGCCGCGACGATGCGCGGGC
>WTGR01000359.1 GCA_011523485.1 Acidobacteriota bacterium | reverse complement strand
GGCTCGAACCTCGTCGAGTGGACGTCCATCGTGATCGACGAGGGTGCGGAACTCGGCGGCGGCAACGGCCAGATCGAAGAGCGCAGGCGCTACCTTGAGCAGCGGCTGGCCGAATACCGCGCCGAGCGCCGACGGTCGGCGCAGTAAGCTGGCGTTCGGCGCACGCCCCTTGGCGGGAGCGACAGGGAGCGCGCAGGGAGAATGACAATGGGCGAATTCCGACAGCGTACCGGCCGAGATACGATCGGCAGCCTCACGGCCGCAATGCTGCTGGGCGCGTTTGCGGTCGGGTCACTGCCCGCGGCCGCGCACCACTCCTTCCCGGCGCTCCTGACGGAGAACGGCGAGGAGGTCATCGAGGTGCTCGAAGGCACGGTTCGCGTTTTCCGGATCCTGAATCCGCACGGCGCGCTGGTCGTCGATGTTCCGGACGAGGCCGGCGAAAGCGAAGGCTGGCTCATCGAACTCAGCCCGGCGTCGCAGCTCGCACGCGAGGGCTGGAGCAACGAGATGCTCGATCCAGGCGACCCCGTCAGCGTTGCGATCTACCGGTCCCGCACGCCCGGCCGCGCGCGGATTCGGGCCCTGCTCATGCACGGCAAGGGCGAGGGCGGCGCCGATCGACTGCTCGTCTCCTACGGCATCCGCGGCGATACGCCGGTCATGCGCCGGCTGCGCGAACGCGTGCCGACCTGCGGCATCATCGACCAGAGCTTCCAGAGAACCGAGTGCTTCAGGATCGACGCGGAAGCCGAGCGCGCGCTCGCGGAGGAGTTTCCGGGTCCGATGGGCTACGTGATGCCCATAGAGCCGGAGACGACCCGCTGAACGGGACGGGGCAGGGGAGTCTTCGATGAGAGTATTGACAGTTCTGGTAGCCGTCGCCGGCACGGCGTTTCACGCGTCGGCCGGCGCCCAGCAGGACGAAGGCGCCGCGCCGGACTTGTCTGGAATCTACGAAGCCGAGCCCTTCATCGGCGTGCCGGCGGTATCCCAACCCGATCCCTACCCGTACACGGCGGCAGGCCAACGCGCCTTCGACGCCTACGGCACGCTCGAGTTCGCCCCGCGCGCGCTTGACGACTGCGCGCCGGACACCATGCCGGGCGTGCTGTGGTCGGCCAACCCCATGCAGATCAGCGAAGCCGACGGCATGATCGTGCTGCACTTCGAGCGCGCCAACATCGTGCGCTCGATTCCGCTCGGCGGCGCCCTGCCGGCGGATGCCGAGCCCAGCGGACTCGGGCAGTCAGTCGCGCGCTGGGACGGCGATGTGCTGACGATCGAAACGGCACACCTGTCGGGCGGCTATCTCTTCAACAACCGCGGTTATCCGCTGAGCGCGGAAGGCCGGCTCACCGAGCGCTGGTGGCGCGAGCCCGGCGAGCTCGATCTCACGCTCCAAGTGACCGTCGACGACCCGATCAACTACACGGAGACGTTCACCCTCGCGCGGCCCTGGATCTGGGCGCCGCACGAGGAAATACGCCCGTGGGTCTGCATCGACCTCGGCTCGGGCGACGAAGAGCCCGACATCGACGAACTCGTGCGCCAGCTCGAGGCGCTGTAGGAGTTCCCTGGAGCGGCGAGACGCGCGAGCGTCAAACGGATGTCGGAAGACGGAAGTTGGACGACGGAAAGTGGAAGGCGGACCGTGAAAGGCGGACGGTGCAAGGCGGACGGTGGAAGACGGACGGTGGAAGACGGATAGCGGATAGCGGAAGGCGGATAACGGAAGGCGAACGGCGGAACGTGGTAGGCGAGTGGATATCCGGTCACTCATTCGGCTGATGGGACGGCGACAGGGTTTTCGCGCCGACGGCAGAGTTGGCGCCGCGTTGCTCCTTGTTTCCGGTCTCGGGCTGCAAGCTGCGATCGCCCAGGATGCCGGCGCGCCGGACAGCGGCGACGCACCCGACGTGCGCGTGGAAGTCAGCCGGCCCGCGGAACTGTACGACGGCTATCTCTTCTGGCACCGGACCGATGAGATCGGCGCCGACTTCGAGAACTACAGCGTGCTGGTGGATAACGACGGCACGGTCGTCAATCGTTGGGAAACCGACATGACCGGCGGCGGCGTGTCGGCCTATCTGCTGCCGGAAGGGCGCATCCTGCGCATGGGCACGGGCCTGGCCGACGGTGTTCCCGCCGGCATGCCGCTTGGCGTGCCGCAGGCCTCGCTGGTCCAGATCGCCGATCGCGGCGGCGAGGTCCTCTGGGAAGTCCGGCCGGCCGATGTGGGCGTCTACCGTTTCCATCACGACATGGAGCCGCTTGCCAACGGCAACGTCCTGATTCTGACCTATACCCGGTTTTCCCCCGACGAGGCCGGCGCGATCGGCTGGGATCTCGAAGGCGCGGAGTTCGCCTTGTCGGACGGCATCGTCGAGGTCCGGCCGAATCTCGAGGACGGTTCGGCCGAAGTCGTCTGGGAATGGCACTTCCACGATCACATCATCCAGGACATCGATCCGCAGGGAGCGAACTACGGCGCGGTCGGCGATTTTCCGGGGCGGATCGACCCTCACTTTCCGGAGTCCTACGCGCCGGGAAACCGGATTCGCCAGCACCTCAACGGCATCGACTACAACGCCGAACTCGACCAGATCGTCGTGAGTTCCTTCATCTACAACGAGATCTGGATCATCGATCACGGCACGACGATCGAGGAGGCCGCCGGATCGACCGGCGGGCGGAGCGGCCGCGGCGGCGACCTGCTCTTTCGCTACGGTAATCCGGCCGCGTACCGTGCGGGAACGCGCGCCGACCGCCTGTTCCTCCGGCAGCACGATGCCAACTGGATCGACGACGGACTGCCCGGGGCCGGCAATCTGCTGGTGTTCAACAACAACACCCAATTCGGTCCCGGCCCCGGAAACCTCGGCGGACCCGGCGCGGGCCCGGGGCCCGGAGGCGGACCCGGCGCGGGACCCGGCGGACCGGACGGCGCCGGCGCCCTGCAGGCACAACGGGAAATGCAGGGCGTTTCAAACGTCCACGAACTTCGTCTGCAGCCCGGCGCCGACGGCCGCTATCCGCGCGAGCCCGGTCAGCCGTTCACTGCCGAACGCGTCTGGTTCTGGGAAGATCCAGAAT
>WTGR01000082.1 GCA_011523485.1 Acidobacteriota bacterium | reverse complement strand
CCTTTCCCGCGACAGCGACCCCTTGCGGCCGGCGACGCAAAAGAGCCACACCCCTTGCAGATATCGAAACGGTTCGGAGCTTGCCGGTTTCGAGTCTATTGTTCCGTGCCCTCGTGAGTGCAGCGGCTTACGACCGATTCGATGGATTGCGTCGCTTCGAGCAATTTCAGATCAACTCCGCGCAAATCGCCGAGCATGTCGCACCATCCCTCAGCCGCGATTCGTACGAACCCTTCTTGTCCAGAAACAGGGACCTCTGGATAATCTGCTCGTTCACAGAGGAGAAGGCCCACCGACAAGCTCTTCGTCTCTCTGGGCAAACTCAACGACTCCTCGCTGTATTTTGCCATCCGACGTTTAGCCGGCACCACCGTTGCGCTCATGACACGGTTAGCGTAGCGTCACTTTCTGAGTTTCTCAGGGAGTTGTCGCCAACGATACACAAGCATTATTTTGTCCATGCTCGCTTCCTGATTAATCACTTGCGCCAAGACTCCCGCGACCGGGAGGAGGACCTACAGAGCGATTCGATTCGTGAACTCGTTCGCAAGACCGACCGGCCTCTACCGATACACACTTCGGATCTACGAGAGGCAAAGGCGGGTTTGGGGCTGATCATCGCGACATCCGGGGAAGCGGCGTACGTATGTGCGTGTGCGAATCTGTTGAATGCTGCCTTGAATCGCCGTTTACAGACGTACGATGGCTCTATCCCGCTCGCTAAGGAGGTCTACAGCTTCAAGGCCATTCTGGGACGAGCGATAGATGATATCTTGCGAAACCGGCCACCGGGCGTTAAGCTATACGTCGAGCCTGGTGGTTTGCTGTATGTGAGCGTGCACGGGCTGCAGTTTAGTTTTCACGCGGTTCCCCAGACACCAGCAATTCGTGCCTATCAGCGGTCAAACCAAAACGCTCTTCAGGCATGGTCGGGCAAGAGGCTACAACCTGTCGCGCCACTTGTCCTTAGGTGGGCGCGGTCTCTCCTTCTGGAGGAGAGTCCGACTGCCTCGTGACGCGGCTGTTGGTCCGACCCCTAGCCGGTAGTTCCACGATACCCAACACGCAGTCGGTCCACAGAAAGCAGACGAGCCGGAACGCGAATGCAGGAACAGCCGAGCGCTGCAGCTTGGCCGCCGATGTCAGCCATACCGCGCTGGTCGCATCGCGATCCGGTGGAGGGAGGCAATCCGTTTCCCGCCCGCGATCTCCGTCACCCGCGCTGGGAGGAAGCGACCGGCCGCGCACGGGCCGCGCTACGGCACTATGACGACGAGACCGCCGCCTCCGTCTCGGCCACTCTGACCCCGGAGGCTTATGCGCGGCATTGGCTCGACCTCGCGACGGTACGGTTCGACACCTGGGCGCGGCGCGGTCTCGCGGCGGTGGATGGCACGGCGGAGCAACGCGACTTCGCGACGTGGCTGCGGACCTACGTCGCGAACTGGCGCACGTACGTCGCGGAAACTTGCCCGCACGTGGGGGTGAAGGTGCGTGACGAGCTCGTCGCGCACCTTGCTGTCCGCGCCGCGCACTGGATCAACGAGGCAACCGGCCAGTGCCTGTCGAAGCACTCCCCTCCCAACAACGCCGCCGGAGTGGACGGCCACTGACCTGCGCTCTCGACGGGCCCACGTCGCAGGACAGGGAATCGGGCGTCCGAACGCCTACGCCGAAGCGTCTACGTGAGGGTGAAAGGCCTGCCGGAGGGCGCCCACGCGCTCTACGGGCCAGACCCGGAACTCGGCCCGCGGCCGCAAGTCCGGTCAGGCCGACTCCCGGCGACCTCTCAGGATCGGCGCCAGCGCCCGCAAGGCCTCGTTGACGGCTACGCCGTCGGGAAACACGTCGAGGACATCGGGCGAGATGACGACCACATTGGCGCCTTCCTCATAGCGGCGAGCAGTCACCCCGCGCCTTCCGCCGGAGAAGTCGTACTCGGGTCGCATGGTGTCGTCCATCAGTTCAACCCGCGGCGCACCAGCAGCGGTCGCACGTCCGGTTCCGCACCCCTGAAGTCGCGGAACAGCGTCATCGCGTCGACGCTGCCGCCCCTCGACAGCAGGGTCCGCCGGAAGTGGTCGCCGTTGTCGCGCAGCAGGCCGCCGTTCTCCTTGAACCACTCGACCGAGTCGGCGTCGAGCACCTCGCTCCAGATGTAGGAGTAGTAGCCGGCCGAGTAGCCGCTGCTCCAGATGTGCGAGAAGTAGGTGCTGCGGTAGCGCGGCGGCACCGCGGCGAGCGCCACGCCGGCGGCCTCGAGCGCATCCGCTTCGAACGCCTCGACATCGGCCGCGGCCGGGACCTCGTCGGCCGTGATCTGGTGCCACGCCTGGTCGAGCAGCGATGCCGCGAGGTACTCGGTGGTGGCGAAGCCCTGGTTGAACTGCTGCGTCGCCAGCACCCGCTCCAGCAGGTCGGCCGGCATCGGCTCGCCCGTCTCGTAGTGGACGGCGTAGTTCTCCAGGACCTCCGGCCAGGTGGCCCACATCTCGTTGACCTGCGACGGATACTCGACGAAGTCGCGCGGCACCGCTGTCCCGGCGAAATAGGGGTACTCCACGTTCGAGAAGAAGCCGTGCAGGGCGTGGCCGAACTCGTGGAACGCCGTGGTCACCTCGTCGAAGGTCAGCAGCGTCGGCTCGCCGGCCGGCGGTTTCGGCACGTTGAGGTGGTTGCCCACCACCGGCAAGGTACCGAGCATGTGCGACTGCGAGACGTAGGCGTTCATCCAGGCCCCGCCGCGCTTGGACGGCCGGGCGTAGAAGTCTCCCAGGAACAGCCCGAGCGGCTCGCCGTCGACGTCGAATACCTCCCAGACGCGGACGTCGGGGTGGTAGACCGGCAACTCCGGACGCTCCTCGAAGGTCAGTCCGTAGAGCCGGGTGGCGGCGAAGAAGACGCCGTTCTCGAGGACGTTGTTCATCTCGAAGTAGGGGCGGAGCTGCGACGCGTCGAACGCGTAGCGGTCGGCCCGCACCTTCTCGGTGTAGTAGGACCAGTCCCAGGCGGCCAGCTCCAGGTCGGCGCCCTCCGCGTTGGCCATCGCCTGCAGATCGGCCGCCTCCCGCTCGGCGTTCGCCACCGCCGGCGGGG
>WTGR01000569.1 GCA_011523485.1 Acidobacteriota bacterium | reverse complement strand
TGCTCGGCACCTCGCCGGTGACGAGCTACATCGAGAGCGCGGCCGGGGCCAGCGCCGGCGGACGCAGCGGGCTGACCGCCGTGGTCGTCTCCATACTGTTCCTCGCGTGCCTGTTCTTCGCACCGCTGGCCGGATCGATCCCGCCCTACGCGACGGCGGCGGCCATCCTCTACGTGGCGTGCCTGATGGCGCGCCCGCTGGTGGACATCGACTGGAGCGACGTCACCGAGTCCGCGGCCGCGATCATGACCGTCATCGCCATTCCGCTGACGTTCTCCATCGCCGACGGCATCGGGCTGGGCTTCCTGAGCTACGTGCTGATCAAGGTGCTGGCGGGCCGCCGGCACGAATGCTCGCCGACGCTGATCGCGGTGGCGCTGCTCTTCGCGATCAAGTTCGCCTGGCTGTAGATGGCCGGGGCGTCAGCCGGAGTACGGCTGCGGCCGGTCTTTCCGCCACGTCCAGGCGGTCTCGATCATCTCGTCGAGGGTTGGAAAGCGCGGCGACCAGCCGAGTACGTCACGCGCCCGGCCGGCGCCGGCCACGAGCCGCGCCGGGTCGCCCGCGCGCCGGGGAGCCGCAACCGCCGGAATCGGGTGGCCGGTCACGCGGCGGGCCGCCTTCACCACCTCCCGGTTCGAGAACCCGGTCCCGGCGCCGAGGTTGAACGCTCCCGATTCGATGCGGTCCATGCGGTCGAGCGCCAGCACGTGCGCGTCGGCGATGTCGCCGACATGGACGTAGTCGCGGACGCAGGTCCCATCGGGCGTGTCGTAGTCGTCGCCGAAGATCCGGATCTCGGAACGCAGGCCGAGCGCCACCTCCAGCAGAATCGCGATCAGGTGGGTCTCGGGTACGTGATGCTCGCCGCGCTCCGCCGTAGCCCCACACGCGTTGAAGTAGCGCAGCGAGACGTGCCGCAGGCCGTACGCGGCCGCGTACCAGGGCAACACCTGCTCGAACGCCAGCTTCGAGGCGCCGTAGGCGTTGACCGGCCGTAGCGGCGCATCCTCGCGGATCGGCATTTCCTCCGGCTCGCCGTACACCGCGGCGGTCGACGAGAAGACGAGGCGGCGCACGCCCGCGGCGCGCATTGCCTCCAACAGGTTGAGCCCGCCGGAGACGTTGACGTCGAAGAACTTCGCGGGATCCGTCACCGACTCGCCGACCAGAGCCTCTGCCGCCAGGTGCACGACGGCTTCCGGTCGCACGGCCGACATCACCTGGGCGAGCCGGGCGCGGTCGCGCAGGTCGCCCTCGAAGAACCCGGCCTCGGCGGGCACGGCCGCGCGATGCCCCTGCGAGAGGTCGTCGAGCGCCGCCACCGCGTGCCCATGCTCGAGCAGACGCTCGGCCACCACGCTGCCGATGTATCCGGCCGCACCAGTGACGAGAACTGTCATGGGTGATTGAGACAATCCCGGGTCGCGTCCGCAATGGGCGGACGCGGGAGTCGGTATTATTCACGAGCGTGGCGGCGCACGGCAACGGCCGCCACCGCGCTGCCCCGCAGCGCGGAGACGCCAGGGAGATGAGCCATGCGTCGCCGAGACATCATCCAGGCACTATGCGGCCTGTTGGGCCTGGGCGCCTTCGCCGCGCGCCGCGCGCACGCGACGGCGCCGCGAGAGATCCTGCTCGGCGGCATGCACGTCGCCGGCACCGCCTACTATGATGCGGAGGCGGCTGCCGATCGCCTGCGCCCCGGGCAGATCCTCGCGCTCCGCCGGGAACCGGAAAACCGCTTCGATGCGCTCGCCATCGAGGTCTTCGGACCGGAGGGGCACAAGCTGGGCTACATGCCCCGCGGGCGCAACGAGATGCCCGCCCGACTGATGGACGCCGGCAAACGCCTGTCCGCACGGGCGGAATCCGTCACACAACGCGGGAACTGGCTGAACATCCAGGTCTCCCTGTACCTGGACGATGCCTGAACCGTCTTGCGGGGACGGCGCGCCGTCTCTGCCCTTCCATCACTGGTCCAATGAGGGAGCCTCATGCATTTTCGAGAGCACGGCAACGAGCGTCGCGCCACCGCAGGCATCCGGCTGGCTGCCGCTACTGCGCTGGTGGGGGTGCTGGCGAACTGCGCCACTGACTCGGCCGCCCCGGCGGCGCCGGCAGGCTCCACGGTCGTCTACGACGGCGCACGGCTCGTCGACGGCACCGGGACCCCCGCCATCGAGGCGGCGCGGCTGGTGGTCGACGACGGCGTCATCACCGCCGTCGGACCCGAAGAAGACGTCGAGTCGCCGCCCGGCGCCACGGTGGTCGACCTGACCGGCAGGACCGTGATGCCGGCGCTGGTCAACCTGCACGGCCACGTCGGGTTCCAGCGGGGGCTCACCTACGACGCCGCGAACTACACCCGGGAGAACATCGTCGACCACCTGAACCGGTACGCGTACTACGGCGTGGGAGTGATCGTCTCGCTGGGCACCGACGCCGGCGACGTGTGGAGCGAGATCCGCCGGGATCAAGAGACGGGGACGCTCGGCAGCGCCCGCCTCTTCACGGCCGGACGGGGGCTGGCGCGGCCCAACGCCGGGCCCGGCGCGGCGGCGTTGCGGCCTTCCGCCTACGGGGTCACCAGCGAGGAGGAGGGCCGGCGCTACGTACAGGAGCTCGCGGCCCGGAACGTGGCGTTCGTCAAGATCTGGGTCGACGACCGCGGCGGCTCGGTCGAGAAGCTCGGGCCGGACCTCTACCGGGCGATCATCGACGAGGCGCATGCTCACGGCCTGGACGTGATCGCCCACGTCTTCTACCACGACGACGCCGAGGAGCTGGTGGCGGCCGGCGTCGACGGCTTCGCCCACCTGGTCCGCGACCGGGAGATGGACGACGCACTCGTCGCGGCCATCGTCGAGAACGACGTCTTCGTGATGCCGAACATCGGCATCTCGGAGCGCGGCCGGCATACGGCGCCGCCGCCGTGGCTCGCGGCGCCGATCCTCGCGGAGACGGTGGCGCCCGCGGTGCTCGCGCGCGCGACCGACACCTTCGCGAGCCGCGCCGTCGACGCGGCGGAGCGGGCCGCACGCTCGTACGAGCAGATGGAGCGCAGCCTGGCGAAGCTCCATGCCGCCGGCGCGTC
>WTGR01000933.1 GCA_011523485.1 Acidobacteriota bacterium | reverse complement strand
AGGAGATGTTCTCGCCGCCGCTGATGATGACGTCCTTGAAGCGGTCGCGGATCTCGACGTAGCCGTCCGGATGGACCACCGCGGCGTCGCCGCTGTGGAACCAGCCGCCACGCATCGCCGTCGCCGTCGCCTCCGGATCGTTGTAATAGCCGGCGGTGACCACGTTGCCGCGCACCACGATCTCGCCGAGCGTCTGCGCGTCCCGCGGAACCTCGTTGCCGTCGTCGTCGACGACGCGCAGTTCGCCCGACGTGATCAGCTCGACCCCCTGCCGCGCCTTGACCGTGGCCCGCTCGTCCGCCGACAGGCCGCGGTGCTCGGGGCGCGGCTCGCAGACGGTGATGAACGGCGCGGTCTCGGTCAGTCCGTAGACGTGGATCAGCTCCCACCCGAACTCGCCCTCGAGCCGCCGGATGGTCGCGGCGGCCGGGGGCGCCCCGGCGGTCATCACATTGACGCCACCCCGGACCTCGCCCCGGGCGTCGGCAGGCGCGTTCGCCAGCATGATCAGCACGGTCGGGGCCGCGCACATGTGCGTGACCGACTCGTCGCGCATGAGGCGGAACGCCAGCGCCGGGTCCACCGCGCGCAGGCAGACGTGCGCCCCGCCCACGGCGGTCACGACCCAGGTGAACGTCCAGCCGTTGGCGTGGAACATCGGCAGCGTCCACAGGTACCGCGTCCCGCAGTTCATGGGCCAGTGGACGAGCGTGCCGACCACGTTCGCCCAGGCGTTCCGGTGGGTGATCATCACCCCCTTGGGGCGCGACGTCGTGCCGCTGGTGTAGTTGATGGTCAGCAGGTCGCTCTCGTCCACCTCGGCCGCCTCGAACACCGGCTCCTCGGCCCCGAGCAGTTCCTCGTAGTCGAGCCATCCGGCGCGCGCGCCTTCCAGCGCCACGACATGCTCGACCCCCGGGCAGTCCGCGCGGACGCCGTCGACCGCCTCCAGGTAGTCGGCGTGCGCGCACACCACCTTCGCGCCGCTGTGGCCGATGATGTAGGCGATCTCGTCCGGGGTCAGCCGGAAGTTGATGGGCACCAGCACGGCGCCGATCTGCGGCACGGCGTAGAACGATTCGAGCTGCGCGTGGGTATTCGGCGCGACATAGGCGATCCGGTCGCCCTTGCGGACGCCCAGCCTCTGCAGGGCCGCGGACCAACGATCGCAACGCGCGAAGAACTCGGCGTAGGTGAACCGGTGCGATCCATCGATCACCGCCTCGCGATCCCCGTACAGGCTGCGGGCGCGGCGCTGAAACTCCAGCGGCGTGAGCGGCGTCTCCACGATGGCCCCGGATGATACCATGCAGGATTGAGCACCCCGCCGCTCGTCGGGCAGTGGGCAACGCCGCCCTGCGGAGTGAAGTGAAGCGCGCCTGCGGACCCGAACCGGCCCGCCGGGCGCAGATTGCGGAGACATGCCATGACGTTCGTTTCAGCGCTCGAACCGAAGCCGGTCTGGAGCCACTTCGACACCATCCTGACCATTCCGCGCGCCTCCAAGGACGAGGAACGGATGCGGCGGCACGTCATCGCCGCCGCGAGCGCGGCCGGCTGCGACCACGCCGTCGACGCCGCCGGCAACGTGGTGGTGCGCAAGCCCGCCGCCGCCGGGCATGAACAGGCGCCGGTCACCATCCTGCAGTCGCACCTCGACATGGTGCAGGAGAAGAACGCCGACGTGGCCTTCGATTTCAGGACCGACGCCATCGTCCCGCGGCGCGAAGGCGAGCACCTCTACGCCACCGGCACCACGCTCGGCTCGGACAACGGCATCGGCGTCGCGACGATGCTCGCCGTGCTGGAATCGACCGATCTCGTCCACGGGCCGCTGGAACTGCTGTTCACGATCGACGAAGAGACCGGCCTCAACGGCGCAGCGGCTCTCGATGCCCGCCTCCTGACCGGCCACCGACTGCTAAACCTTGATTCGGAAGAAGAGGGCATCCTTTGCGTAGGCTCCGCCGGGGGAGGCGACACGCGGATTTCGCTCCAGACCCCAACCTCACCCGTCGACGAAAAGGCCCGCTGCGTCACGCTGGCCGTGACCGGACTCAAGGGTGGACACTCCGGCCTGGACATCCACCTGCAGCGCGGCAACGCAACCTGTCTACTTGTCCGGTCCCTCCTCGCTGCGCACGTTCATGCACCGTTCCGCCTCGCTCGACTCCAAGGCGGTCGCGCCCACAATGCCATCCCCCGCGAGGCGTTCGCGACCATCGTTCTTCACTCTTCCCAATACGACTACGTCCGGGCAGCTGTCGAGACCGAATTCGCCGCCATTCAACAAGAGTATCACCCTGTAGACCCTCACATGGCCATGACCCTTGACCCGGCCGAAAGCAATGCCACGGCCTGGGACACCGCCACCACGGCAACCGCCCTCCGTCTGATTTCCAGCTTGCCCCACGGTGTCCAAGCGATGAGTTACGACATTCCCGACATGGTGACAACGAGCAACAACGTTGCCACCGTGAGAGAAAGCAACGGTTGTCTCGAAATCCTCACCAGCTCTCGTTCGTCGGTGGATGCCGAATGCAACGCCTTGCGACGTCGCATTCGTGCCGTTGCGGAACTCGCAGGCGCGAGAGTGAACCACTCCCCGGCCTACCCCGGATGGAAGCCCAATCTCAACTCGGAGGTGCTCGCGGTACTCCAGACGGTTCACGCGCACGAACTCGGCTCGACGCCGGAGGTCAAGGCGTATCACGCCGGACTCGAATGCTGTATCATCGGGAAGAAGATCCCTGGCATCGACATGATCTCCTTCGGTCCGACTATACAATCTCCACACTCGCCAGACGAACGAGTCCACATTCCGTCGGTGGGGCGGTTCTACCGACTCCTCACTGCCGCGCTCGCCGCCCTTGCCTAGAAATCAACTTGCTATCCGTGCAGTTTCCGGCCATGCTGGTCGCGTCGAGCGCGACCATTGAGCCGGAGGCAACCACGTTGATGAAGTATGCTGCGGTGGCACCCGTGCTGGACGAGCGCAGTCGCCGTCGCTGGGCGGCGACCGAGTCGCTGGCCATTGGCTGTGGCGGCGACGGCCGGTCTCCTCGGCCACAGGTCTGGTCCGAGAGACGATGTCCAAGGGGCGTCGGAAATCGCCCGGGGCGAGGCGCCAACGCTACCGCATCCGACGCCCGGGCGCCGGACGTCCTCGCATCCGGCGGGATCAACTCCGCGCCCTGCCCACACCAAATCACACTTCCGCTGCGCACCCCCATGGCTCGACCCGCATTGACCCCACGGTACAGGTAGTGTTATACTGCCATCATGGCCAAGAGAAATACCGATTCTGCGGAAGACAGTACCCTTTATGTGCGCGTCACGTCCGAGATAAAGGACGCTCTTGTAGCCATCGGCGACCGCGAAGACAAGTCGCAAGCCTTTATCGTCAGCAGAATTCTTGCCGACTTCCTTCGCTATCCGGAAACCGAACAGCACGACATTATCCACGGCACTGGCAGCGGAACGACAATAGCCGAGACCAGCGACTTGCTCATGCGCCTAACTTGGGCCGACCATGCGTTTACCGCCCAGCTATGGACATGGGCGTGCGAGAAGTACATGTGGCTGGCGGAAAAGTCTTCAGAACGTGCTCCCAGTGTCTGGGCGTTCGCCCAGTATCGGCTTGGCTACTGCTGGAACAAGATTGCGGGAGACCTCAGCCAGGAGGCCGTCGAATTGCGAGACCACCATCTTCGCACTCAAGCCAGAGACCGAATCACCTCTCAATTCGGCGTTGCACTCGAGTCTTCGGAACAAACCATCCACCTCGTCATGAACTCCCCTCTATCGCAGGATACTGTCGAGCTCGCGGGCAACGACTTGAAGCGTTTTCACGAGTTGTTCGATGCCGCCGACTGGGCGGTCCGCGCCAGCATAGTCTTCCATGAGCGTTTCCTGGCCAGGGAAGAGCGGATCAAACAGCACGACGTTCTCGACCTAGTGACATACAACAACTCCTGCAATTGGATGCTCCGAGCCCAGTTCGTCGCCGAGAAGGATAGGATCACCAAGACCCTTCCAGGGGCGCTCTACAGCCACAAAGCCCCCTTGGCGTCAACTGAGGAGACTCCACCGTTTACCGACCGAATTCCGGAAGACGCGCAGAAGTACATACACAGAGCCTTTACCGGCATAGAAGAACTCTACAACCGGCACCAAACTGCGGCGCCTCGCTTCGTAGGCGAAGTGATTGAGGATCCGGCAACGCTTCTCAGCGTTGCGGCTTCGGACCCGGACTTTGCCCTAGTTCGAAGCCATCGTCGATTCCGGAAGTACCTTCGCGACGCCAAAGACGGGCTTGCCGAGTACAAGAGGATACGGGATAACTGCGAACCTCGCGTGAAGGAACGTGTCGAGGAACTTCAGGATTTCTGATTCGGCCGTCGAGCCCTCCAGGACCTCAACGGCGACCTGCCAGCCCTCGGCCGTGCACCAGCAGCCCGAAAGACGATCTGCACCTCGCTCGACTACTTCCCGTCGCGGCTGTGCCCACGCTCTGCCAGCGGCGAGCACCCGGCGCCCCCGCCTGGGCCGCCTGGACCCGCTCGGTAGACGCCGCGTTCGTAGCCTGCGCACTCTGGTCGGTGTTGAACATGTCCAGCGTACCCATCTAACAGCGCCGCCTCCAGCACCTCCACGCAGAGGCCGGTGTCCACCGTGGTGGACAGCCACCACGACAACACGTGACGGCTGCGCCTGTCCATGACGGCGACCAGGTACAGCAATCCGGCCGACAACGAGAAACGGGGCCACCTCAACCCTCCCTGACACCGCCGAATTGCCTCATCAGGAAGCCCCACTTCCACCGGCACGCCCACGTTCACCCGTTCCGTGTCGTCGCTTGGCGCACGACCAGCCGTAAAGCCCAATATAGCATTCCCGCACAGCACGGCAGCGCTGCCAACTTCGTCGCAACCAGCCTCTCCGCAACAACCCCTCCCAACGACAAAGCAAGGCTTGGGCAGCTCTCGTTGAGAGCGAAGAGCCGCCCTTGAATTTCCTTCGGGCTATGCTCTCGAATCGCAACCTCGGATATCCCTATCGCCACTATCTGCGCTGTAAAGAACACGAACCATGCAATGCAACTCACTACGGCGTTGCCATTCACGATGAACAGCCATGCCGCACCGAACCCCAGAACCGCCAGCAGCCGTCCGGCGCGTCGACGGTACGCTGATCCGATTGCAAACGCGCCCAACGCGTTCCCCATGCACATGACGAGGTTGAAAACGTATGGCCCGTACTTCGGCCATCCGATCTCTTCGCTCTTCTGCACAACGAGTTCATAAAGTACGCCTGTAAAGAAATCCACCAACACCACCAATCCCGTCCAGTGAAGCACAACCCGCTCACGCCTAAAATGCCGCAAGCCCTCGAACAGGTCACGAAGGGCAATCCCGGCATGACCCGTCTCTCGGACGCTCGTGACAGCGATTCGGCGCAGTAACACGAACGCCAGAAAAAGCGTAAGGGTGTTGACCAAGAAGATAGCGCTAGTACCAAATGCCCACTCCAGAAAAACCGCCAAGCCAAACGAAACGACAATACCGGTCGCAGAATCGAAGAAGTAGAAGATTTCATTCAGCCTGCCGAAGTCCACCGCGATTGAGCTCATGAGCTTGAGACGCGCCGGCTCAAAAATGCAGCTGAACAATGAACATAGCAACACGAGCACAAGCCACGCCACGACTCCGTCGGTCGAAACCAGATAGAGCGCGAGGAACAACAAGGCGCGCGTCAACACACTGACAAGAATAACCGTACGCACGCTAAACGTGTCGACCAGGGTTCCGAGGAGGGGTTGTAGCACACGCGGCAAGAAATAGATCGGAATGAACAAGTGCGCTACCTCCAGAGACTCTGCGGTCTTCAGAAAGGCCGGCAGTGCCATGTAGTCCCCCACAGCCACCACAACTTGCCCAGACACGAGCAAGCGTTCACCTAACGATAGTCTTCCCGTCCGCACTGCGCGTTTCATCGCGTCGCTCAGACAACAAGTTCCCGTAGTCCGCGCCGAATATTCCGAACATCTTCGCACAGCTCGGTCATGCCGCGAGCCTCGATGAACACCTTCCCAAAGCTATTCCATGCTCCGTCGTAGACCGAAAGCGCCTGAATCGTCTCGCCAGGCGAGATGTACGGGGTGAAGGTCGCGCGTGACCCACCGTGGATAACGGATGTGAAATCCGGTGTCCGTCGAAAGACGACGGGTTTCCACGACTCTCCGTTCTCCGTGACCGGCAGAAGGTTAATCGTAGCGGCAGCACCACGTTGCCGTTCGAAGATCTGCTCCAGGTCAAGAGTGAACGTCCGAGAGGCATCCAATAGATTCGCCACCAATTCGCCCACCGGATCGATGTCGAACACCGATGAAATCTGCGGAATGATACACCATCCGGCAAACCGTCCCGCCGTCTCGATTACCGCAAACTCCTCGTCCTTCAGAAGCTTGATCTCGGTGTGAGTTCCACACGTGCCCAGACCGAAGGACTCTATGCAGGGTCGGAGCCGATCGACAATCTTGCGCTGAAGCCGCATCGGAAGCGTGGTGGGGGACACGCTCACCGTCTCAATAAACGGGTCGAGTAGCGGAAAGTTCTGGGTAATCGCGAGCGGATGGTATCGACCGTCAAGTACCATCCCCTCCACACTGACATAATCAGCGAAGGGCGTCGCTTCGCCAAACCACGCGGCAGCGTCTCCAAGCAGCATCTCTTCACGCAGAAAGGCCTGTCCGCGCAGACGCTCGTTGGTTGGCATCATGTCTACCACCTGCGCGACCGAGCGTTGCGCCTCCGCCAACCGCTCCGGAAGCGACCGGCGGTCCGCCTCAGTGCGAACACCGAAGACGCCCAATGAACCTGCGCACTCCGAAGGCTTGACTACAAACGGTGGCGGAATCGCCGCAGTGAGGATCGTTCGGAGATCGGAAGACGCAACATAGGAGCGCCTCAAGAGATCGAAGCGATCGAGCGTCCGATACATCTCAATCTTGTTGATGGAGCGAACTACGCCCCGCCCGGGGCCGCGGAGACCGATGCGCGCCGCAACCTCGCTCACGTCTCTCAGGTAGAACTCGTCGAAGGTTAGGAGGATGGTGGCCTCGATTGCCCGGACATGTTCCATCAGCAGTGATTGGAAGTCGGTACCGGCTGGAAGCTCGGGAACGAACTCAATGCGTTCGACGAGAGCGCGCAGTCGGTGCTCCTCCTCGCTACTCATGACCTCCGGCTGCAGCACGTACAGCTCGCCAAATGCCCGAAGGCGGTTGATCACGTAGTCAAAGGGTGGTCCACCGAGGACATTGACGTACAGGATTCGGTTCGTACAAGTCATTCGTCAGCCTCCCGGGTAACCGATTCAATCGGACCTCGACTCAGTTGCCTTCACACGCACGGAACCGATGCACACCACCATCGAGGCCGAAGGCCGGAGCATGCCGGACATGGCTACAAGCCGAACGCGTAACGAATGCCCGGCACGCCGCCGCAAATTCCACGGTCGTCACCCACATCGTCCAGTTTGGTCCTTTCCTCCCCCCCCCCGCGCGGACTCGTCGCGAGTGGGGTCACTACGAAAGAGAGCAGGTTCCGTCATGCGAAGTCCTAAGCAAGTGAACCGAAGGTCAGTGACGGGTGATCCGAAGTGAGTCGCTCGACGACTGACGTAAACTCACCGGTCCATAGCCGTTCGTATCGATTGCGCAGATCGACCGTAGCCGCCTCGATCTCGACGTCGGGGATCAGTGTGCCCGCACTTTCCAGCATCAGAACGAATCGCGTTGTGGTTGCTGTGACTTTCGTGAAATCACAGTCACGGAAATTCCAGCGCCGCGTCAACACGCGAGAGTCGTCGCGATAAACCAGCTCTCGCTCTTGTGTAGTCTCAAGACCTCCTCCGAGCGGCTCGAAGGGCTCGCCGCCTGGGGACACGGCGAGGCGTAAAGCGCCCGCAATCTGATCGAGGTCGTAACCACCGTGAGGCAACAGATGCGTCAGTTGGTTCGTAAGGTACACGTCGACGATAGGGTTGATTCGACCGGGCCACCTGGCATCCCTCAGCAGGCGCCGGGCCAAGGCCTCGTGGGTCGGACGGTGAGAGCGTACGTTCGTACCGAAGCGCCTGTAGGCGTTGCGCCACTCGGCGACCTTGGGATGAGCGACCAAAGCTGCTGCATCCAGGCCGCGCGCCAGGAAACCAGCAAGAGCTGTGTCCCGCAGATCCTCTATACCGGCGTCGAGATCGTCGCGGGGGGCATGGATAGACCCGCAAAGCAAACCTATCCGTACTTGGTCGAAGCAGTCGAACACGGCGGGTTCTATCACAAGTCGCACTGTATTGGCCCTGCTGAATATTGTGGGTTTGTGGGTCTGGAGTCCACCTTGAAGGCGCCGCCTTCCGACCGCCCTCCTCCAGTAACACCACGAACGACTCCGGCACGCGCTCCATGCATCAGGTACCCCGTTGAGCCGGCGCTATCGTCGTTGCACCATGCTCCCGGCTGCACATCGGCCAGACGACGGCCCGCGTCGCGCGTGTCGCCGTGGCCCTCGGTGTAGCGCGCAACCTCTTCATCGGGCGCCGCCATCAGCCACCGTCGCGCGCTCCCAGGCCACTTCCTCCAAGGTAGCGACGACCTGTCTCGCGCCCCCCGGTTTCACAACATTCCGGCATACATTGCGCAGCAAGTCGGCGTATTTGACAGACGTACTCGCTGCCATTGGAGGTTCGGCATGGAGTTTTGTATTGTAGCATAGACCGTCCTGCCCAGGAATCGGTTCGACAATCCCACGTCTGGCTGCGGGCAGGCAGGCTTCGGGCAGTTCAGCTTCTCGTCGAATCGCCCCTCACTCAACGGCTTGGTCAGGGTAATCAGCATCGCGACTACCTGGCCGCGGTGCCGCACCTCGCGGGAGGCCGGCGCGCCGGAGCACCTCGATCGGCAAGCCCAATCAGCGTGAACGGCGCCGAGTGGCGGTTCCTCTCGACGCGGACCAGGGAGTCTGTCACCGCCACCTCCGTCAGAGGCGCCTCGAGCGCCCCCCCGGCTTGGCGGCGCTGGCACCGGCGCCGCTTGCCCGCGCGTGACGGGGTCCACCGCCCGTCGTCCGTCGTTCCGTGCGCGCGGACGTCGGCCGCCGGCCGCCACCCGCTCCTGCAACTGCTCGTTGAGGTCGAGGTCGTCGCAGAAACCGCCGGCCGGCAGGCGATTCCGCTTGAAGTCCTTCACAACCGACTCGTCCTTCCCGTCCGTCTGGGCCGATACCCGGCACGACCGCTGCTCGAAGCCCCGGAGTCAGCGGTCGCCTTGAACGTCGTCAGGCCAGTTGCTCGCTGCAACGGAGATATTGTCAAATGTTGTGGATCGGGAGTCTGGCGAGATCAGGCAGCCTCCTTCCGAGCCTCCGTCTCCATCTGTCGGCGTTCCTCCGGCACGCCGTCGACGAACGACACGCCGGCACGCACCAAGGGCAGCAGGTGCGCCCCGTTCAGCCGGCGCCACCGTCGTTGCGCCATGTCCAACAGCTTGTAGGCCATCAGTAGCCCCTTGGTCCGCGAGCCGGCCCCCTTCGTCACACGCTGCCGCAGCCGGACCGTGGCGAACGGCGACTCGATCAGATTCGACGTCCGCAGGTGCCGCCAGTGCTCCGCCAGAAAGTCGAAGAACGCCAGCAGCGCCTCCTGGTCCTCCACCAAGCAGGCCGTCGCCTGCGGATACTTCGCCTCGAACTCGGCAACGAAGGCGCCGATGGCCGTCTCGGCGTCGCTCTTGGTCGCCGCATACATGATCTCGCGCAGCGCCCGCTTGGCCCGCGGCCGAAGGCGCTTGGGGAGCTTGTCGAGCACGTTCGCCATCTTGTGGCACCAGTCGCGTTGCGGGGTCGTCTCCGGCTAGACGTCGCGCACCGCGGCCCAGAAGCCGAGCGCACCGTCGCCAATCGCCATCACCGGCGCGCGCAGGCCTCGTCCGCGCAGGTCGCGCAGCACGCTGGCCCAGCTTTCCGCGCTCTCCCGATAGCCGTCCTCGAGCGCCACCAGCTCCTTCGTCCCGTCTGCCCGCACCCCGAGTATCACCAGCGTGCACAGCCGGTCCTCTTCCAGGCGGATGTTGAAGTGGATCCCGTCGACCCACACGTACACGAAGTCGCACTCCGACAGGCTCCGGCGCCGGAACACCTGGTAATCCGTGTCCCAGGCCGCCGTCAGTCGCGCGATGTTCGTCGGACTCAGGCCTGCCGCGTCCTCGCCGAGCAGCACCGGCAGCGCCTCGCGGAAGTCGCCCGTCGACAACCCGCGCAGATACAGCAGCGGAAGCACCTCGGCCACCTGCGGAGACCGCCGCATGTACGGCGGCAGGATCCGGCTCGTGAACCGCTCCCGCTCACCCTCCTCGTCAACCCGCCGGTCGTTCACCCGCGGCGAACGCACCTGCATCGTCCCCTGCATCGTCCCGGCCCCGCAGGTCACCGTTCGCGACTGCGCACGGCCGTTGCGGACCACCAGCCGCCGCCCGTCCCCGTCGCGCGCATCGGCGTGCGCCTCGACGTAATGTGCAACCTCTTCCTCCAATGCGGTGGCCAGCATCCGTCGCGCGCCCTCTCGGGCCAACGCATCCAGGGTCGGCACGGCGCCCTGGAGCGTTTCGCCGTTGTCTTCGCGCGCCTGGTCGAGTACCTTCAACATGGGTGGTGTCTCCTTCCCCCCGGCCCGCCAGCCAGGGTGTCTTCCGTGTTCACGTGGAAGGATACGCCACCTGTCTCACGCCCCCGATCCACAACATTCGGGTATACCTCCTGCAAACTCCCATTCAGAATCCAAACTGCACCGCCGCAAGGAGCGCTACTCCGCCAAGGACGTACAACTTCAGAAGCAGCGGCACGATGAAACGCACCCAGCGCTCGTACGGAATCCGGCCTATGGCGAGAAGCCCCATCAGGATCGCGTTGGTCGGGATCACCATGTTGGTCAGGCCGTCGCCGAACTGGTAGGCGAGCACTGCCGTCTGCCGGGTCACTCCGACGATGTCCGAAAGCGGCGCCATGATCGGCATCGCCACGCTGGCCTGACCGGAGCCCGAGGGCACGAACAGGTTGAAGACGGTTTGCGCGAAGAGCATGCCGAGCGCGGCCGCGTGCGCCGGTAGTGCGGAGAGCGGCTCGGACAGCCCGTAAACGACGGTGTCGAGCACCCTGGCATCATCGAGCACCGTCTCGATGGTCCTCGCGAAGCCGATCATCAGCGCAACGCCGATCATGTCGCCCGCACCCTCCACGAAGGTGCGCGCGGTGCGATTGAGCCCAATCTGCCCCACCACTGCGACCATGATGCCGACACCGAGGAACACTGCGGAGAGTTCGCGCAGGTACCAGTGGTAGTTGAATGCTCCATGAACGAATACGAGGATCCCGCCCAAGAAAAGCAGCAGGACCGCGGCCAGCCGGCCGGTGAACCGCATGCCGCTTTTGAGCTCGAAGCCCGTTGAATAGTCGATGTCGGCGACGAGGCTGGCCCTGCGATCGGCAGCAACGCGGGTTGCATAGCGGAGGATGTGATGGACACCGACGGCAACGAAGACGACCAGCAAGAGCCACCGCACCAACTGACCGGACAAGGGCGTGACTCCCGCGATGACCTGGGCGATGTGAACGCTGAAAGGGTTGATCGCAGCGCAGGCATAGCCACAAGCGTACCCGACCGCGAGAATTCCGACGGCGACCACGGCGTCCAGACGCATGGCGATGCAGGCGGTCACCATGAGAGGGGCGAATATCACCATCTCCTCGGACATCCCGTAGGTCGAGGCACCGAACGCGAAGAGCCACGTCATGCCGCCGACTAGCCACGACGGGCGGGACTCGAGGCGGTCGACGGCCCAATGAATGAGGGCGTCGATGGCCCCGGTGGCGCGAACTAGACGGACGACTCCGCCAATGATGAGCACGAAAAAGATGATTCCGGCGCTTCCCTCAAGCGTCTTCGGAATCGCCGTCAAGACGGCATGCCACGGAAGCGCCTCGACACCAGTACAACGCTGGTAGGTGCCTGGTACGACTCGGGCGGTTCGCGGCGGTTCCGCGCCGGCATCACAGGGCTGGTAGGTTTGGTCTACCGTTCCTTCGTTGTCGACGACGGTCCGCGTGAATTCGCCGGGCGGCAGGACGTAGCTGGCCAACTGAGCCAGCATGATGAGAGAGAAAATCAGAACGAGGGTGTCGGGAAAACGGTTCGTCATCGTCAGACCTCCTATCGCCACAGGGCCAAGCGGTTGCGCACGATTCAGCGGCGACCCGCCATCTCCTCGTGAAGAGTCCGTGTGAGTTCTGGACCGACGAAAGAGCTGTGGTCCTCGCCTTCGAGGATCCTGACGTACCCACCACCGGGCAAACGTACTGTGCCGGCGTCCTCACTCCGCCCGTGGCCGGTTTCCAGGAGGAACTGCTGCAGGTACTCGAGTGAGCGAGCGAGGTAGTAGTTGTCGTCGGCCGCGCCCACGATGTGGATCTTGGTCAGGATATCCGGCGCCAGGGTCTCCCAGCGCTTCTGCAACTGCAGGCGGATGTCGTAGTTGCGCCAGTGCGCGATCTCCGAGCGATCGATCACGCCAGTGACGCGATCCCACAGAGGCACTGGCTGACCATCAGCAGGGTCCCGCCGGCCGAAGACCGCCGACCAGGACAACCACTGGTTGCCGGGACCCACAGCGAGTTCCCAGAGGTTCTCCTCTCGAATGCTGAGCACGACCTCGCCGTTGCGCCGGACCGATGGGCGCTCCTCGCCCGCACTGTTGTAGTAGGCGTTGACGTCCGAGTAGATGTTGACCACCTGGAAGGCGCGGAAGTCAACGGGATCGGGCGCCGTGCTCCAAGTGCCGTCGAAAAAGTCTGGATATTGCAACTGGAGCCAGAGCGAAGCCCATCCGCCCGACGAATGGCCGCTAAGAAATCGGGTGACCGACTCCGATCCGGGCACGAAGCGGCGCTCAATGGCAGGAATGAGCTCGTCGATGAGAGCGTCGGCTACGGGGCCATTGTTGGCAGAGTTGGCAAAGGTGCTGTGGCCAAGCGGCACGTCGGGATCCAGAAAGACGAGGAAGGCATCCAGAGGCCAGTCGCCCCGACGCCACGCAAGACCCGCTTGGGTGTGGCTCTTCTGCACAGACGGTTTTCCGGCCATTTTGCGGGCGTTTCTC
>WTGR01000531.1 GCA_011523485.1 Acidobacteriota bacterium | reverse complement strand
GCGACAAGGTGATGCAGATCGTGAACGACTACGGCAAGGACGTCTACAACGGCGATATCGGGCAGGTGGCCGATGTCGACCCCGAGACCGGGGAACTGACCGCGCGGTTCCACGGACACGAGCACGTCTACGGCTTCGGCGAGCTGGACGCGCTGGCGCCGGCCTACGCCGCGACAGTACACAAGAGCCAGGGCTCGGAGTATCCGGCCGTGGTCATCCCGGTGCTTACCCAACACTACGCTATGCTGCAGCGGAACCTGCTCTACACCGGGGTGACTCGGGGCAAGCGCCTGGTGGTGCTCGTGGGCCAGAAGAAGGCGGTGGCCATCGCGGTGCGCAACGTCGCCGGACGCAGGCGATGGTCCAAGCTGGACGAATGGTTGCGGAACTTCGCAGGCCAGAGGGCAATCTAGACAGAGGACGCCTTCGTACCGGCCGGAGACGACATCGTCGTATGTTTGACAGTGCGGTGCCGTTGGGGGCTGCCGAACGCGCTGGCCCTCGTCGTGCTGTCGGGCCAGACCCCCTCCTTGATGGACAGCGACTTCGAGCCGAAGCCGTGTCTCTCGGTCCCGGTGCGGCACGTCGCCGGCTGGCAACGCTCCGGCAGGGCCGACCGGCAGGCGGGTGGCCGGCACCGCGATCGCTGCTCGGAAGGATGCCTGAGCGTCGCTGGTCGTGCTTCGGCGCAGGCGCGGGCTGTTCGCGTCGAGGTGGGCGACCGCGGCGGGTTCTGCGCGGCAACGCCAGAGGCGCACTCGGCACGGCGGCAGCCGGAGCTGTTCGAGGCCGCGGAGTATCCGGTGCGGCAGTTGGTTTCCGACGATCGCGACGACGTCGATGTTGGGTGACAGCGCCAGGAGTATCCTGGGGCATTCGGGCGAGCGGGCGGTAGGCTGTCGCGCGGGGCGAGTCCGGGGCCGACCGCGACCGTGGGTGTGGTCGGTGTGCCCCTCGCTGGGTCTGGCGGTTCGCTCGGCGCGCGGCCATGCGGGCGTTGTCAGTGGCGGCGGGTGGCGAGCCTGCGCCACACGGCCGGCATGGGTGACGGCTCCGGTCGAGGCGGTTCCGGGGCCGCCGGCTGGCGACGGGACTCGAGATGCATCGACAGGACTGATGCCGGAACAGAAGCTCGTGGTCCCGGCCTGTCCTTGGCGCGGGAACGGCCATTGGTGGCGGTTCGATCGGGAACGCTCGACGGGGGATTGTCAGGCGGATGTGTGCCACGCGTGCGGGTTGGTGCGGCTGACGTCGTATCGCACAGGGCAGGTCGTGCGTTACGAGGGTGAGGGCGCGGGCGACGGCGCATGAACGGTCTGCGGACCGAGGGACGAATCGAGGGGTCGCTCAATGGTAGAGACACAGCTTGCTGACGATGCATCTGTCAGCGGGGGGGCGTCGCCGCGCAGACAGCGTGCCGGCGGGCCGCACGCTCCCGAGGGCATCACCACGATAGGGAAGGGGGTCGTCATCGAGGGCGAGGTCAAGGGCGGCGAGGACCTCGTCATCGACGGCGAGGTCGACGGGACGATCGAGCTGCGGCAACATGTCCTGACCGTCGGTCCGACCGGCAGGGTCCAGGCGCAGTTGTCGGCGAGGTCGGTCGTGGTTCTCGGCAAGGTGAACGGGCGCATCCGGGCGAGCGAGCTGGTGCGTATCGGCGACACCGGCTCTGTCGAAGGTGCTATCTCGGCTCCGCGGTTGGCCATGGCCGACGGGGCGCACTTGCAGGGCCGCGTGGACATGTAGGCCGCGTGACTTGGGCTGGAACCAACCGGGGCGTACGTCCGTTCTGCTCGATTCCCATCAACATTCGCCGACGCCGGAGCCCGTGCAGCGCTCCGTTCCCAGAGGTTTCTACCCCCGCTTGACGATCGCCAGCGTGATGTCGTCGGCCGGCGCACTGAACGCAAGCATGTCGGCGAGGATCGCCTCGCATATCTCTCGAGCCGAGCGGTGCTTCACCTTGCGCAGCTGGTCTTCCAGACGGTCCGGAAAGTAGCGGTCGTCGGCATGTTCGGAGACACCGTCGCTATAGAGCAGCAGAATGTCGCCCGAGTCGAGCAGCGCCCACTCGTTCACCTCGTACTCGTCCTTGAAGCCGAACGGACTCTCGTTGGCCGCGGTCGATCACGTGCAACGACGGCTGGATGCCGAGAGGCGGCGCCGACACCCGCCGATGGGCCGCGACGTCGATGAAACGGTCGAGACGCGGCGAGAAGACGCGCGGCAGGGGCTGCCCGGCCGAAAGGAACCGGAACGTCCCCTCCTCGGAAACCTCCCCGTAGAGAAGAGAAACGAACGTGTGCGCGCCCCACGAGCGGTACAGCCGCGTGTTCAGGTTCTCGAACAGCCGGGTCGTGATCTGCCCGTACCGGTCGAGCCCATACAGTGCCCTGAGCAAGGAACGCCTGCTGGATCATGGCGGCCAGCAGCGCGTCGGTCATCTGGTGCCCCGCCGCGTCGAGCACGGCGATGCCCGCCCTGTGGCCGCAACGCCGCAATCCATCCACGACCGTCGCCGCTCCCCGCGCTTCGGCCTCGGCAATTCTCGCCTGCAGGTCGTAACGCTGCTTGAAATCGACGTAGATGAGGTGGTCGCCTCCCACCGCGCCGCGCAAGGCACGGGTGCTATCCCAGACGTCGATCCCCGGCAACCGCGGCACCTCTCCCGGTTCCGGCATCAGCCAGTGGGCGATCTCCTGGAAGTTCCGCAGCTCCTTGGCGAGGGCCGAAGAAAAGTCGCCCGCGTCCGGTCCACTCACTGCACTGCCCCCGAGTCCTGTGTGCAGGACGGCACATCCACGCACCATGGTCTCACGAAGAACAGGCGTTGCACTTGGCGCGATCCCCGTCGGAGGGGACGCTTCTCCGGGACGGCGTGCCTCAACGTCGACCCAACCAGGTGCCGGGGTATGGGCCGACCTGCAACCTGGCCGGCCCGGCGGCGTTCTACCTGCCGGTGATCCACCGCCGGGCGAGGCGGGTCTGCGCCGGCAAGCCGTCTGGAACCGATCAGTACGTGTTGCAGCGCTGGATGGCGACTCCGCGGTGAGAAGTAGCCGAGCGCGCGGACGCCTCAAATGCGGCAGGACTCTGT
>WTGR01000433.1 GCA_011523485.1 Acidobacteriota bacterium | reverse complement strand
ATCCCAACCGGGATACAGCGCACGGTGGGTCGCGCTCGAGGACGGATGCGTCATGTAGTCGTTCATGACGCGACCCTGCCAGTACTCGCCGATGTGCACCGACTGCTGAAGACCCCCGGCGCCGCCCCAGTGCATCGGAGTGCGAGACGTGCGCATCGAATCCTGCCGATTGAGATCGGGAGGACCGACGACGTCGTACTCGGTCTCGTTCAAGTAGTCGCAGGCCGAATTGGGCGGCGCTGTGGTCAGGTAGCCGAGCTGCTCGGACGAGACCCAGGTCCGGGCGGGAAACGACGTCGCGGCGCCCGCGGCGACGACTTCCACGGGCGAGATGAGCCAGCGGTCGTGGTGCCGCGACCAGTCGGTGTCGTTGTCGGGCACCCACCAGAGCGGGCCGCTCTGAAGCTGCGCGCCAACCTGCGCGCTGAAGATCAGCGCCACGGCCGCAGCCGCGGCGGCGAAGAACGGAACGACGCGGAAGAGACGGGACACAACCACCTCCTGAAGAATGAGGACGTCCACGAACGACAGGTCGACGCCCACCAACCCGTTGCCGCGATGCGGCAAGGAGAACATGCAGGAAGCGATGCCGGCGGAGCACGCGGGGACCCAAGGAAGCGCCCGAGAACGCCGCGTCGGCCTGCACGGTCGGACTCGACCGAGCGACGTGTGACTCACCACCGCTCACGGGAACGCGGAATCTACCCCTGACGAGAATCGAGCTGGCCTTCGTGCGGGGCGAGAGACTGCTTCCGCCCGTCGATCCCATCAGGATGGCGCGCACGAACACGGGCACGGTGCGCGGATAGCAGCTCGCTCGGCGTCGCAGCCGGCAACACGCCGAGGACGGCGCGGTAGTCCATCGGTGTCTTCAGGACCGACCAGGAGGCACGACCCGAGCGGACGAGACTGGCCGGCCACCAGAACGCCCGCCAAGGGGAGCAGCGCCGGCTCGATAGCCTTCGAGCGGGCCGGCGCGCAGGGAGTTCGGCAACCGGTCATGTTCGGTTGAGCCTTCCAAGAACGCCTTTCCAAGTGGGGGTGTACGAGCGAAGAGCGCGCAGGAAGTCCTGCGGAGCAGGGAACGCTGCGGGTGCGGCCAGTTCGGCCGACGCGCCCCGCAGGACTAGGAAGGGGGACCAGGAGGAGGTCACGACAGACGCAGTCGGAACGACAGGGAATCGAGCCAACAGCCACCAACCCGGAACGGAAAGGAACAACACCACATGACGACACGATTGATCCTCGCGATCGCGCTGTGCGCCGGCATGGCCACGGCCTGCGACGACGCACCCACCACGCCGGCAGCGCCGAGCCCGGCAGACGGTACCGCCGAGGCGGCGCAGGCCAGCCGACCGGCAGGAGCGGGCGGCGGCGAGACCACGAGCACGGAACAGATGGCCAGGGGGAGCGGGCCGGCGCTGGCGCCGAGCACCATGTACAGCCCGACAGGGAGAGCGTCGGACGACGTCACGAACGACCTGGGCGACGAAACCTGGACCGACCCGAACGTTCCGGTGAGGAATCTGGGCACGCAGACCGTCTACACCCACTGGTTGAGCGCCGACAGCGAGCCGGTAATGGTGGGGAGCTGGACGCAGGTCCAGAGCTGTTCGGGATCGAACTGCTGGACCCACGAGGATACGGACCCCCACAACTGGGAGCAGGTCAACAACTGCGCCGAGAGTCCGACCTGGCCGAGCAGAAGGTGCTGGGAACTGACCAGGAACAGCGGCGACGGGGTGGTGACCGTCCGGTTCTCACGATCAGGACACACGACGAACAGGCAGGGGGCCGGCACTAACCCATGGACGGCAACGTACGCCCCCAACGGCTACGGGACACATATCGACGTGAACAGCTGCACGGGGACAGGGGTAGCGACGCCGGTCGAGTGCACCTTCACGATCCCGCCCGACGCGTGCGAGGCGCCCGAGATGTACTACGGCTGGCGGCTTCCTGCCCTATGCCGCGTGGCTCTCGCCACGCTGGAGACGAGGACGGGAACGAGAAGCAGCCATCAGGCGTACCGGCACCAGGTGTGCCTGAGAACGCGCGCGACCTTCGACGGCGAGACCGTGACGAGCGACTTCGGAACCTGCCGGTAGAGGGGGAAACCGCGGACGCGACCGGCGCAGCAGCACCAGAGGCCCAAGCAGAGCGACTGCACCACGCCTGGATGATCTCCGGCAAGTAGTGCAGGTACGACGCCCGCCAAGGGGGCGGGCGTCGTCACACGCCATCTCGACAGGTTCGGCGCCGGCCGGCGCCGAACAGACCAGGAAACGAGCAGAAAGCACTCGTCGCCGCAAACGGCGGACGACCCAAACGGTGTCACAGCCGATCCAACGACGTTACCGGTTCGGCCTCCGCTGTGCCGTCCGACAGGCGCATCTCGACAGCCTCCAGGCGCGCCTCGGTCGCCGTCAACCGCGCGTCCAGCAGCGCGAACCCGCGAGCGAGCCCCGTCTCGAGCCGAAGGAGCCGGGCTTCAATCGTCTCAAGCCGGTCAAGCACCTCGCCGATCCGCGCGTCGAGCTGTTCAGGCATCACACTTTCCCCGAAATGCCTTCCGGAGCTCAGACCTTCCACCAACGGGGCAACCGCTTCAGCGCGTAGACGCGATGCTGACCGTCGATCACCCAATTGACGTCACCGACGTGATTGACGACCGGGTAGCCGAACTTGCCCATGTCGAACTCGGCGGCGATGGCGTCGCCGTGGGCACGGCTGAACTCGCGCTGCGCCACGCCGGCGCGCGGTATCTGCAGCGAGGTGCTCGGCGTACTCCTCGACGATCGCTTCGTCGATCTCCGCACGCGCCTGCGTTCCGGCGTCGGTGACGATCTCGCCGGTCGGGATCACCTCGTGGGTACCCTTGGCACACGGATCTTCGCCAGCAGGCCGCTGCCCGCCAGGGCCCTCGTTGGTCTCCACCGGTTCGGTCTCCATCCGCAATTCGGGCGCCCGCAAGCCGCCGCTCTACTGTTGCATCGACCGTCGGTTGTCGGGCGGAAGTCTACCGAGCGGGGATCCGTCGGAGCCTGGGCACGTCCCTTCGGATTGGTGCCGCCGCTTCTGTCCAGGTAGCGCGTCGACGTGATGAACACGAATGGTCACGGCGGCGACCGGCGAGGGGAAAGCGAAGAAGAGGGTGCCGGCAAGAGCGAGGATGTTAACCATGCCAAGACTCTGCGAGCTCAGCATACCGGCGCGCGGACGGCGGAGCGCTCTCACCAGCCAGCGAAAAAGCCGGCCGGCATGAGGATAAACCCGGACGCACGGTCGAATCGGCGACGTAAACTGAAGAGCACGGCGATGGAATACCCGGTGGAACTGGTACCGACGACGCCCCGGCGCCACATCACCGGCACCACCGCGCTGAACATTCCCGCGACGTACCGGATGGGCGGGGACTGGCACAAGCACAGCACATGGTTCTCGCACCGACCGGAAAGGCTCGACGACCGCGATCTGACGACCGAGCAGAAACACGGGCGGCTGCTCGACCGGCTCGGGCTGTGGGGGCTTCGCGACGCCCGCAAAGGACTCGCAGAGCTTGGGCACCCGGGAGCGGACAGCCGCGAGCGGGTCTGGGCCGCAACCTATGACTGAGCCGTGATCGAGGAGAGCTGGGAACTGCTCACCGAACACGTCAGGACCGGGGCCAGACACCCAGCGTTCGACCAGTACGAACTGCAGAGACTGCTGGGCTACCCGGACCAATGGATTCGGCTGCGGTGGTGGGGGTGGCGGCTGCGGGCCGTGATAACGGCAGCGGAACGGGACCTGTGGGACGAATGGCGCAAGGAATGGTGGCCGTGGGACAACGCCCCGAGCGGTACCCGGAAATCACCCTGACGGACGAGGAGCGAAAACGCGAAGCGCTGATGAAGCGCCTCGGGGAGAGCTTCCAGAACGCAATGGATGCCCAAGGCAACGCGTGCGCGCTGAAAGGCGGCACGGCGATGCGCCTGAGCATGGGCCTGCCGCGCCCGTCGACCGACCTCGACTTCGAGGGACAACGCCGCATCCAGGTCCGCAAGACAGTCCAGCAGGCAATCGGCGTGGCCGCGCCAGACCAACGACACCACGTCGGTCGGGACTGGCTGCACCCGGGAACGGTCACACGATCAAAGTCCGGAACCGCGAGAGTGAAGAGACGATCGAAACGACGATCGACTACCGCAAAGCGGGCAGCAGAGCATCGATCCCAACCCGAATCGACACGAGCAAATGCAAGCGGGTGCACGGAATCAACGTGTACAACGACCACGAGCTCGCTGAGCGAAAGCTGCAGACCGTCATCGGTGAGAGCGCGCGACAGAAGCCGCGGGACCTGTACGACGCCGGCTGGCTCGTGCACGAGCGCCCGGAGTTGATCACGAGCAGTAGCGCCGCGAAGCTCAAAGAGTGGATGGCAAGTCTCACACCCGACCGCAAGGCGGCCATGAGACGGAGAATGCGCGGCGAACGCGTAATCCGCCGATGCGACGTCGAGATCTGGCCTGGAGGCTGCTCGAGAGCGGGATCAGCCGCCTAAACGTCGAACGAGACAGCAGCCACCGCAGGCCGGTGCGAATTGGCGACGAGGCGTCAGGGCCGGCCGACAGTCCGAAACCAGCGCTCGGAACGAGCAGGACGCAGGAACGCGACGGCCGGAAGCACTACCCGCGATGACCAGGCGCGAACTGCCGCTGCTGGTGAGCGACAACGCGTACCGCAAGGCGTCGCCAAGCGAGCCGCACTGGAGGGTGTCCCGCCGATAGTAGAAGGTAGGTGACGACGCGATCTGAGGTGGTCACCGTGTTCGAGGCCATCGTGGACCGCCTTGGCGATGACTTCGGCTCGATCGCGCGCGACGTCCTCGCCGCGCCCTCGGCGGCGAGCACGCGTTCCCGTCAGATCCCGCAGGCCTCCTCGGCCCGCCAGGGCGATGCGGCTGGCGACAAGCGCAGATACGGGCACGGGTAGGGAGGCACACTCATCGGCGAGCCCGGCGGAACTTGGTCATCACCCGCGCCGTGCACCCTGCTCGTCGCGTCGCCGGCCCGGCGCCGGATGCCGCTCGGCGAGCCGGAGGGCGTCTGAGTTTCCACCCGGCAGGGCCGGACCCGCGCATTCATTTATGGAACATGGGCGAGTTTCCCGGTAGATGGCCGCTCTCGTCCGTTTCGTAGCCCCCGAGCGGGTCTCGGGTCGACTTCGAAGCTCTGAGCGACGCGGTTCCCCATCGTGTTCGGGTTCGGGTCTCGCAGTCCGGCACGCTCACGGTGTCGAACTGCGTGACCCTGGTAACCACCGTCAGCTCATCTCGTACCCGCTCGGTGACCTGCTTCAGCGGGAACGGGTCCAGCGGGCTGCTGGTATTCAGCGGAAGCGGTGCACGAGGTCATCCCACCATTCGCGCCGCCAGGTCTCCCAGACGGCGAGACCTTCTGTCGGCACCACGCTTCGCAGTCGCCACGCCCACCAGTGGAGGCGCAGCTCCTGGTCGGGATACGACGTGGGGATGTCATCGGCGTAGAACGCCGGGACCGCCTGGTCCGTGGCCTGGTAGCCGAAGGGGCCGTGCAGTTGTTTCCACATCATTTCGATCACGGCTCGGTCGTGAGTTGCGGCCCACACCCTCTGCGGATACTCCGCGGCCGGGTGCCCCAGCCTTGCCAGTGCCGGCCGTGCGTCGCGGAGCCCGCTGCGGCCAAGCAGGTCGAGCAGGGGTCCGTACCCTTCTTCGTTGGTGACCTCCGGCCAGTTCGGGGGTTGGCGCGCCTCTCTGAACCACCCGTTCCCGCCGCCGCAGCAGCGGCAAGATTTGCGCTTGCAGGGGAGGTCGAGCGCTCGCTCTGCGGTGATGTGCATCCGCGGGCTCGTTGGACCGACCTCGATGGGAATCGTCGGATTGTAGGTTTCGCTCATCGTCCAGCCCTCCAATCGACCACGGGGGTTGGTCGAGACGCTGTGCGCCAACATGGATCTGCCGGTCAATGATCCGCTGTGCCGCAATCTGGCAGTCACCTACCTGCGGAACATCCTGAGCGACGAGCAGTGGGAGCTCGTCGCTCACCTGCTCCGTAGGGTTGAAGGGCACTACTTCGGCCAGCGTCGGGGAGTGATCCACGAAGCCTGCTTCGGTGGGTTCAGCGCTCCTCTGAAGGCCGACCGCACGGTGGCAGCCACCTGATCCCGTCACAGCGCCCGCCGCCACCGGGCGACGTCGTCCGCGTCAGTCGACAGCATCCGGAAGCAACGCGCCGGACGGCCGACGACGTGGTAGTCGACTGCACGCACCGGCTGGCCAGCGCCCGAGAACGCGGTGAACGCGTTGACAACCTCGACAAGGCCGCCGTTGCCGTCGTGCAGCCGATCGCCGATCCGCGCCTGCGTCAGGCGCAACGGCCGGGGCGGTGAGGCAGGCTCGGGTGCCACGCCGGCGACAGTATCACGAAGGGCGGGAATCCGTTCATCCCCGCTGTTCGGCGACCAGCACGGGCTGCCGATCCGATCATCGACGCGCGCCTCGCCGACGGCTCTCGCGTGGCGGTGTGCAGCCCGCCCGTGGCGCCGGGCGGCGGCATCACGATCCACCGCTTCGGCGGCCGGGCCTTCACCATCGACGAGCTGACCGCGAAGGGGTCGCTGCCGGCGGCGGGCGGTGGTCGAGGAGACCGCGGCCGCGCTCGGCGGCGGGCGCAACGTGCTGATGTCCGGAGGCACGGGCTCGGGCAAGGCGAGGCTGCTCAACGCGCTGGTGTCGCTGCTGCCGACCGAGGACCGCGTCATCTCGATCGAAGACACGCTGGAGCTGGGGCTTACGGCGCGCCAACGGCCTCCGATTCGAGACCCTGGGTCCTCGCCGGCCCAGGCGGGACGATCCGGGAACCTGGTTCAGCACGCGCTACGCCACCGGCCCGAGCATGTCGTCGTCGGCGAGGTGCATGCTGCTCGGCCGCTAGGCCATCGTCCGCTCGGTCACCGCGTTGCCGGCAGCCATGTGCCGGGCGGAGTCTGGAACAGGGCACCCCACGTCGGACGTTCGGCTGACGTTGGTCAGGGATCCCAAGAGGACGTGCTCCGCGTCGCCGTCCATCCGTGAGGCCTGTCCCAAGGAAGCGGGCCGAGCGTCCCATCGGCGAAGATGCCGTCCCAATGTGTTCGACTCGGGATTGCGAGATCGCCCCGGAACCGTCCGTTCCCGGGCCGGCTACCGGGGGCTTCGCGACCATGCGGAGAAGACAGCCGGCCCGTGCAGCCTGGGTACCGGGAAGGTGTCCCATCCTGCCGGCCCGATCGTCTCATCGGCTCCGGGTACCGTCCCGTCAGCGCTTGCCCTGTCCGCGAGATGGACGCGTACGGCGATTGCCTAGAGCAACACTCGCCGGTCGGTACCTCTATTACGGGGCGGTGGATGCAGCCTGTGGGTGGCGAACGCGCGCTGACAGTGGAGCATCCGGGCCTTCTCGGGTCAGCACGACGGACCCGATGGTGCAGACCGCCAAAGACCGCGTCCGACCCGGCGTGACCGTCACGGACGGTAGCGTGGCGCCGACTTGACGTCCAGCGGCTGCGGCTCGTCAGTCTGCGCCTTCATCTCGCGGGACTTCGCCAGCCAGTCCCGCACCTCGTCGGTGGTAAGGACCCACGGCTCGCGCTCTGCACCAATCCGTTCAAGACAGCCTTCTGCGAACCGTGCAGCGTACATGTAGGCCTCGTGTCGGTCCGTCACCGCTAGCAGGATCGTGAAGGCGAGGCGTCTCGACCCAGCACCGAAGTGTCCCCACTCAATGCCTGTTGGGCTCCATTCGGTGACGTCCGGAGCATCGTGCCACTCGAAGGGCTGTCCGTCGATGGTGAGGACTGGCCTCCCGTCTATCCGCTCACCGCGGATGATCCGGTTGGGAGGCGGGGCGTTCCTGACGGCGCGCTCGACCGTCCCGCGCCCGCACCCGAGTCGGACCGCGATCTCGCGAAGGCTCAGGCGCTCGACGACGCGCAACCGGCGCGCCTCGACGTCACGGGCGTCGCGTTCCTCAGGAGACGCCAAATGTCGGCGGCGCCGCCGGCCTGCTTGGTCCCGGTAGGTCTCGTCGTCTTGCTTTGCCATCGCCGAAGCGTATCCGGCACGGGACACCGCGGGCGCTGATGGGACGGTTTGGACGGGCGGTGGGACGTGCGGGTCGGCGCGCTCCCTCACCCGCGGCGAGCCCGTGCTGCCCACGCATTGAGTCCAGTGCGGTTTCGGCTGTCCGGCTCGACGGGTTCTTGCGGCCCCGCGAGGAGCGTCCGACGGAAGGATCTGAGAGGATCCGGACCGGCAGACGAACACTGCCTGGAAGACGTCGGGTCATGACGATGATGCAGAGATTCGGGCGGAAAGACGTAGAGAGGGCCGTCCCTGTCCAAGCGCGGGATCGACGACACGTTGGTTACGGCCCGGGCACGATACGCACGGCTACGAGCGGCACGCTGACGTTCCTGGCGGGCGAGTCGATGGAGCGGATCGAAGTCTCGGTGCTCGACGACGCGCACGGCAGGGCGAGAAGACGCTGCTGTCGAGACCCTCGTCGGGGCGGCTGACGGACGGCGAGACCACGGCAACGATCGAGCATCGGGATCCGCTGCCGCAAGGGCCGTTGGCTCGGCGCGGGCGGCGGCGGTGCACGTGATCGAGCACGTGGAGAAGTGGTGGCAGGCGCCGCGGGTGCCGGGCTTCGGGGGCCGTGTCGCGGGGCGAGAGCTGCGGTTGACGCCGCTCCAGAAGTTCGCTGGGGCGACCGTTCGCCGGGGCCGGCCACGGAGCGCCAATCCGAAGGTGTCGACCACCATCCGCCTGTCGCGGGACGTGATCGAGCACTTCCGGGCGGGCGGTCGCGGATGGCAGACGCGCATCGACGCGGCCCTTCGCGAATGGATCGCGAAACACGACGTCGCCTGAACGCCCGGAGGAGACGCGCGGTCTAGGTCCGCACGATTTGGTAATCACGAGTGCCGAGGGCGGCAATATGCGCTCCAGGATCGATCCGGATCGGCGCGTGCAAGAGGCCATCGCGCTGGTGTTCCGCAAGTTCGCCGGGTTCGGCAGCATTCGGCAGGTTCATTTGTGGCTACGCCAGGAGGGCGTCGAGCTGCCCTCGTGGAAGATGATGAGCCGTGCGCGTACCTGGTCCGCGGCGAAAGCGAAAGTCGCTCCTCCGTCGGTGGCGGGCAGGCTGCAGCACTGATCCGACGGCGTCGTTGACCGGGAAGATGTGAATGAGGGACTCGCGGTCGTGGTCCGGGGGCGTCGCCGGCTGGGGAACGTCGGGCGGAGCCGAACGGCAGGAGGGCGGTCCGGGACCACGATCGCTGCTCGGGAAGGATGCCTGAACATCGCTGGCGCGTGCTCGGTCGTGGCCGCGGGCTGTTCGGGGTCGAGGTGGACGACGGCGGCGGGTTCCGCGCGGCGACAACGGTCGAGGTGGACGCGGCGCTGCGGCAGCGGGAGTTGTTCGGGGCGGCCGTGCGCTCGGTGCCGCACGTCGGTTCCGACGGTCGCGACGACATCGACGTCGGATGATGGCTCCGGGAAATCCTGGGCGCAGTTGGTGAGCGAGCTGCACGCGGTCGGGTGGCGAGTCCGGGGCCGGCTTCGGCCGTGGGTGCACAAGGGCCGGACGTTCTGTGGCAGCGGCGGCACGGGGAACGGATCGGACAACCGCTGAGAACCAAGGAGGGGGTACGAGGCAGCCGCGGCCCGGCTGCAGAGGCTGTACGCTCGAGGAGCTGCAGCAGCTGCTCCGACCGGAGGTGCTCGCGTCGATGGACGAGACACCATCCATGCACGAGCGGCAGGCTCGAGCACTGATCCGGCAGGCCCGTGAACGCGGCCCGATCGTTTGCGAAGGATCGGACGAGGCGATCTGGATCTGGTCGGACCTGCACTTGGGCGACATGGGCACCATCAGGGTCTTCGACCGGCCGTTCGAGAAGCCGTACGAGATGGACCACGTGCTTCTCGATGCCTGGTGTCGGGCGGCCGAGGCGGACGACACGACCATCTGCCTGGGAGACGTGAGCGTCGATGGCTGTCTGCAGGAGCACCACCAGGAGTGGTGGGAACAGGCGCCCGGCACCAAGTGGCTGGTGCTCGGCGACCACGACTTCGACTGCAAGGGCGGCGCGGCGGAAACCGGGGTCGACCGGTGCGCGATGGGGGCGGTGATACGCTCGACGCCACCGCTGATCGTCGCGCACCTCGGGTTCGGGCCGTTCCCCGAAGGGCACGCCAACGTGTACGGACACGTGCACAACAACGTGCCGCTGTACCCTGGGCCGCGGATCAACGCGTGCGCGGAGCACACCGAGTACAAACCGCTGGCGCCCGCCGACGTGCGCGGCTGGCGTCAGGACTGCTGGCAGGCAGGACGTACAAGGGAACGACCGCCGAGCGGATAGCCGAAGCGCAATGAACGAGGACTGCCTCACGTTGCTGATCGGAACGGCCGGGGCCGGCAAGACGTACTGGGAAGAGACCCGACCACCGCAGCTTCCGTCACGCGCGATCGAGGTGACCGGTCGGACCAAGCGGCGCATCCGGATGCGAGGCAGGGCGACCGCAGACACCCACGTCGACGATGCGTTGCGGAACCCGGCCGGGAAGGTCATAGAGACACGGTTCACGCACGCGACTTGGCGACGCGTGCTCTTCGCGAGCGCGGCCGCCGCGAAGGTGCCGGTGATCGCAGTGCTCGTGCACACCGCCGACCCGGCCACAGTGCAGACGAGAATCACCAAAGCACAGAGGAAGCACGGCGGCAATGCCGGAGTTTTCTACAAGGAAGCGGCCGAGCAGCTGATGCGCAATGTGGCAACGCACGCCCTGCAGCTGACCGCGCTCACGTGCGTGGACACGGCGGCAGAACCGCGGTTCGTAGCCCGGATCGACCGGCGGAAGCGAGCAGACGAGCAGGAGCCCGGGACAGGCACATGGGCCGAGCCGGTAACCGCCAAGGTGCTGGAGGCGTGGAACCGCGAGAGCGTGCGCCGGCCGCAGCCGAACTCGATCCACCCACGGGCGCACGTCAACCCCAGAGCCCGGCTCGGAACACGCATCCGCATCGGGCGGCACGCCGACATCGCGCGCTATGCGACGATCGGCGAGCGGACGCGAATCAGCGCGTACGCAGTGGTCCAGCAATGGACGAGGCTCGGCGCCGCGAACACGCTGCGGCGCCACGCCCAGGTGGGAACGCGCTGCACGACGGGGGCAGGAGTCGTCCTGGGCGAAGCCAGCGTCATCCGACACGGGTGCCGCATCGGCGACCGCACGGAAATCGGCGAGCGCGCCTCTATCGACGCGAACACGACAATCGGCGACGACGTCCGGATCGGAAAACGATGCCACATCGAGCAGGACTGCCACATCGGTGACGGAGCACAAATCGAGGACGGAACGCGAGTGCCGGCGGGCACGCGCATCGAGGCCGGGAAGGGCGCCGAGCTGGTCGGCACGAGAACCGGAAAGGAGCAAACGCAGCGATTAGCAACGACGCGCCGTCGGCCGAAGAGCACGCGAGGACGCTGACGCGCATGCTGCGCGACTGCACCCAGACCCTCGACCGCCGTGGGCTGCTCGGCCTGATCCAGGTGGGGCGCGTCCACGGGATACGGTACACGGGACCGGTCGGCGACACGAAGACCGTGCGCCGGCGACCAGACTTGGTCGTATCCGTCGAGAACCACCGCGACCACTTCGAGGCCGAGCCTGACGGACCGCACCGCATGGTGCTGCGCGTACCCGACTGCGAACGGGACGAGAACGCCCGGGCGCACGACGAGCTGTACGCCGCCGCGCGCGGCGCGCTGTGCAACGAATACGGCCCGCCGCTGACGGAAGCCGAGAAGGCGTTCGACGCGCTGGCCGCGAGCATCGTCAACAGCCGCGGCACCAACGGCACCGGGCTCGGCTGGGATCCGCCGGAGCGTGATCGGTTGCGCGAAGCTGGGCACCGGCTCCAGGAGCATCCGGAGCGGATGCAGGAGTTCCTCCAGTACGTCGAGACCATCGAGCGCCGGCTGTACCCGCTGTGGCCGGAGCGTGAGCACGAGTTCGAGCACGAACGCGTCCTCGACCTCGAGAAGGAGAACGACCACGAGCCGCTCGACCGCGAGCGCCACCGCTACTACCACGAGGCAGACCGCTGGTGCGAGGAACACGAACGCGACCGCGGGCGCCGTGGACCGGACAAGCCGCCGCCGTAGAAGAACGACGACGAACCGGACAAGGAGCTGCCCGGACGACGCCCGGAGCCGCACCGCCTGGCCGGGGCCGACCCGGATCCGGAACCGATGTCCCACCTGGACGAGGCGCCGAACGCGCCCCCGAGCGTCGGCGTCCGATGCCCGAAGAAGAGCCGCCGCGCCCGGGCGCGCACCCACGCCGAACCGCGAGTTGCCGCGCGAACCGGAACACGAGCGCGGACGCGACGGACCCTCACGCTGACGATTGGCGTCTGCCGAAACACATCACCCGAAGGCGTCGGCAAGGCTGTACCTGAACATCGACGACGACGACCGGACGACCTTCTCGTTTTCGTCCGCCACGTTCACGGTCGCCGAGGGCGCCGGCAGCGTGACCCTGACGGTCAACCTCACCGGGATGCTGGCCGTCGACTTCCCCGGGCTGGCGGCGACCACGACGGACGGCACCGCGGTGCGGGGGACGGACTGGCAGACCTCGACCGGCACGAGCAACGTCGCGATTCCGTTCTCGGCCGGGGAGTCGTCCAAGACCGTGGCGATCACGATTCTCGAAGACACGAACGTCGAGAGCGACGAGAGGCTCACGGTGACGCTGGAGCTTCCGTCCGAGACCACGCCGCCGATCTCCGCCACCACGCCGAGGGCGGCCGCGGTGACCATCAACGACAACGACGGCACCTCGACGGTCACGCTCTCCGCCTCCCCGAACCCGGTGGATGGGTACGCCGTGGTGGGCGACGTCCAGATCATCGAGCGGGAGATGGCCATCGCCGGCCGCGAGTGGACTGCCGAAGGATGCGCCATCGTCGACGCGCTCAAGCGGTGGCAGCGCGGGCGCAGACGGATCGAGGACGCCTATCGCAAGTTCGTGCGGCCGATCCCGAGCAGAGCCAGGCACACGACGCCGACGGCGACGTCGACATGACGATCGTGTTGGCGAGCTCGAACAAGTGATCATTTCTGAAGTGCCGTCGACTGGGCTTG
>WTGR01000586.1 GCA_011523485.1 Acidobacteriota bacterium | reverse complement strand
CCTGCGTGCTGCCCATGGTCGGCTGCGGGACGAAGGTCACCTCGACGCCGAAACAGTCGGCCGTATCGTCGCGGTCCGCAACCAGCTCGCAGCCGAGGTACTCCGCGTACCAGCGCACCGATTCCGGGGGTGCGGACGAGGTGATGCTGACGTGGTTGTAGTCGGCCTCCGCCGCGCCGACCTGGGCCGCCGCCGGCGCCGCACCGATGAGCACTCCCACCGCGAGCAGCGCAAGCGCAACGCGTGTCCACTGGTTTGTCATGACGCGATTCCTCCGTTGTCTTGTCGACCGCTCTAGCGGGTCGGCTCCCTGCGCAGATGCCCGTACAGGAGATCCTCCGAGAACTCGATGCACTTGAATTCCAGCACCCTTGCATTCTCTTCCAGCCGGCGGTACAGCAGCAGGCTGATGTCCCACGGCCGGGTGAACACCGTGCGATCCTCGATCGTGGCTTCGTATCGGATCACGTTCGGTCCGAGCGGCGTGTAGCGTTCCTGGACCCGCAACTGGTTGCTGGCGAAGTTGCCGGCGCGGTCGAACCACGCCTCGCCGAGGAAGCCCTCCGCGTCCACGATCAGCGTGTCGTCCTCCCACCGTCCGTGCGAGCGCCCCATCCAACTGTCGAGCGGCGGCGGCTCGGGGTCTTCCTTGTCCATGTGGATGGTGCGGTTCGCGTCCGTGAACCCGTAGATCACCAGGATTTTCTTGTCGCCCTGGATGATCTGGAACGGATACGGCAGGTAGGTGGCGCGTGGCACGCCCGGCATGAAGCACTTGGCCTCGGGATCCGCGCTCATGCGGTTCGCGAAGTTCTCGTCCCGCTGCTGCCGCGCCGCGGACTGGTAGGGGATTTCCCCCCCGACCACCACGCCCTGCCCGGGCGGGATCGCCCCGATGGCGCCGAGGTCGGGGTGCCCGGGACCGGCCGGATGATCCTCGAGGTTCCAGTTGGCCGTGCTCATCGTCTGCCAGATGCCGTTCAGGTCCGGCTGGTCGTCCCAGGTGCGCGGGACGTCGCCGCTCTGCGCCAGCGCCGGCGCCGCCGCGAGGGCCAGGACGACGACGGCGACGCCGGCGACGAAGTGGAAGGTGTGCGTTGCAGGATGCGTCTTCTTCATGTGTCGAGGCACTCAAGTCACTGGGGGAGAACGTTGGTCTCCCGGCCGTACACGAAACAATCTGGTCGCCGCGGGGCGGCGCTCAGGACCATCGGATGCGTTAATGATACCAGTGACGAGGCCCGGTGGCGAAAGCGTTGTCGACTCCAGCGGTTATGATGCGCAGCATGCGGTCGGAGCGGGTAGCGGGGACCGGTGTCGAGCGCCCGGCGCGGCGCAGGACGGTCTTCGTCACGGCCTCGCTCGGCGTCGCGACCCTGCTTGTGGCCGCCTGTTCGGGCGGCGCTGGAGAGAATGCCCTCGACCGACCGCGTGCCGGTGACGTACGGCGCGCCGCGTCGCGCCCCCATATCGTCTGGATCGTTGCGGATGCGGTCGATGAGGCCACCTTCGCCGGAGCCGCGGGATTCGAACGCCTCGACACGGCCCGCACGACGACAACCGCTGCCGTCACGTCCGACCCTGCGTCCGCGCGCACCGCGCTGCTGACCGGCGTGAGTCCGGCCACGCTGGGTATCGACGCGGCGACCGACCGGCTCGTGGCTCCGCCGCCGGCGGGGGTGACCGTGCTGCCGGAACAGCTTCGCCGGGCCGGCTATTACACCAGTCGCGCGGGGCCGCCGCGCCACAATCTGCAGAATCCGAGGTCCGGCCACGCGGGCCCGGTTCGCATCGTACATGTCGATGGCGGCGTGCACGATGCCGCGCGCGCCCTTCCCGTTGCGGCCGCGGATCTGGCCCAGCCCGGTCTGCTCGGGGCGTGGGACGCGGCCGGGCCCGACGCCGACTGGCGCGGCCGGGAGAAGGACTGGGAGTCGCCCTGCACGGTTGCTTTCGGTTGCGGCGGCCCGCGCAGTCCGGGCCCGCGTCCGTTCTTCGCGCTGTTCAACCTCGCCGCGGGGGACGACGTCGGGGCGCAGGTCGAGCGGATCGTCGCGGCGCTCGCGGACGACGACCTGCTGGAGGAGTCGGTCGTATTCCTGGTCGGCGCGAGCGGGTCGACGCCTGCCGCCGGTGTTCGCTGGCCGGCGTCAATCGCCGAGGCCCGCGAATCGAACGCCCCGGTCAGCCTGCTGGATCTCGCTCCGACGGCGGTCGCATTGGCGGGACTGCCGGTGCCGGCGCACATGGAGGGACGGGCGCTGGTGGTGACGGAGGGAAATCCGCCGCCGGTCGGACCTGCCCCCGCAGTGTCGGCGGAGGGCGCGCCCCGTGCCGCGGGAGCGAACGCGTCGGGGCCGACCCCGGCGGAGGCGCCGGTCGCCGCCACCCCCGGGGGCTACCCGACCGGCGGATTGTTCCACGTTGCGCCCCGCGTCGATCTCCGGTGCGCTACCGAAGGCTCGACGATCGTCTATACCACCGAGCACGAAGCGCCGTTCTACTGGCGGCTGTACACGGGGCCGTTCCGGATGCGCTTCTGGACGCTGCGCTTCCAGTGCGGCCGGCTCGGCTATCGCGACAGCGACATCGTGGTCTTCGATTTCGACATCGAATAAGGCACGCACCGGCGTTGGTCGAGATGGAGCGCGGCCGGGGCGGCCGGCGGTTGCAAGTCCGGGCCGGCCGGTCCATGATCAGGGCACCTGAATGCAGGTGCAGTGGAGGGTGCGATGAGGCAGAGACACATCCTGTTCGGCGCGGCGGTTGCGGCGTTCCTGGCGGCGGCGCCGGTCCCGGCGTTCGCCCAGTCGGCGGACGAGTGGTCGATGCCCCGGACCGTCTGGGGGCACCCGGACCTGCAGGGCTACTGGACGAGCTCGACCTACACGCCGTTGCAGCGGCCCGAGAGCCTGGGCGATCAAGCGTTCCTCTCGGAAGAGGAGCTCGCCGCGGCGAACGAGATCCTGACCGCCGAGGGAGTCGATCCGCTGCGCGCGCGCAGCTACCTCGCCGGGGCGACCGAGGAGGAGCGGCTAGAGCGGACGCAGCAGACGCAGGAGAACATCCACTACGACAACTCGATCTGGCTGCGCGAGAATCAG
>WTGR01000705.1 GCA_011523485.1 Acidobacteriota bacterium | reverse complement strand
TCGTCGAGCGTCGCGGCCACGCGGTCGCTGATGCCGATGCCGCCGAAGGGGAAGTAGCCCGAGGTGATGGCCTTGGCGAACTGCACGATGTCCGGCTCGACGCCCCAGTGATCGAGCGCGAAGAGGCGCCCGGTCCGCCCGAAGCCGGTGATCACCTCGTCGGCGACGAGCAGCACGTCGTAGCGGTCGCAGATCGCGCGGATGCGCGGGAAGTAATCGTCCGGCGGGACGATGACGCCGCCGGCGCCCTGCACCGGCTCGGCGATGAACATCGCTACCGTGTCGGGGCCTTCCTGCAGGATGGCCCGCTCGAGCTCGTTGGCGGCGGCCGCCCCCTGGCTCTCGCCGGGCGGCGCCTCGTAGCGGTACGGGTCGGGGGCGGGGATGTGCGAGAAGCCGGGAACGCGCGGCTCGAACAGCGGCCAGTAGCGGCTCAGCCCGGTGGCGCTCATCGCGGCCAGGGTGACCCCGTGGTAGCCGTTCACGCGAGAGATCACCTTGGTCTTGTCCGGCCGGCCGCGCAGCTTCCAGCAGGCCCGCGCCATCTTGATGCTGCTGTCGGTCGCCTCGCCGCCGCCGCTCGTGAAGAAGAAGCGGTTGATCGACGGGTAGCAGAGCGCGGAGAGCCGTTCGGCCAGCTCGATGGCGCGCGGATTGGAGCTGCCGGCGTAACCGGACACGTAGGCCAGCTCCGCCGCCTGCTCGCGCATCGCGTCGGCCAGCTCCGTGCGGCCGTGCCCGGCCGTGACGTTCCAGAGCCCGGCGAGCCCGTCGATGTACTCGTGCCCGTCGGCGTCGGTGAGGATGGCCCCGTTGCCCTTCACCCACACGCGAGCGTCACGGTGCAGGGGCTCCTCGTGCAGCGGGTGGATGAGATGGGCGAAGTCGCGCGTCAGCAGGTCGGCGGTGGCGGTCATGGCTTGTTTCGCTTCGATGAGGCAGCGGGAGATTCCCGTGGGCGACCTGCCGTATGGCTGGCGCGGGGCCGCCCGCGGTGTCGCCGGTGGCGGACCGCCCCTCAAAGGCAGAATAGCACGCGGGCGTGCTACGCTACGAAATCGGCATGGCGCATGAATCAGGCCGGCGATCGCTTCGTGCCGTGCTCGCCGGGGCCGCGGCGTGCACGGCGGTTGCCGGGCTTGCGGTGGTTTCGGCCAGCCGGAGCGAGGAGCCGCGCCCCACCGCGCCGGCGGTTGCGGCGAGCGTGCCCGGGCTCGACGGGACGGATGTCCGGCCGCTCGCTCCGGCCGCCGGCGTCGAGGCGAACGTCCTGCTGTTCGTCATGACCGACTGCCCGATCTCGAACCGCTATGCGCCGGAGGTCCGGCGCCTGCACGACGAGTTCGCCGGCGCGGTCCGTTTCTGGCTGGTCTACGTGGACGCCCACCGGCCCCCCGACGAGTTGCGGGAGCACAGGGCGTCGTTCGGCTATCCGTTCGCAGCCCTGCGCGACGTGGACGGCGCGCTCGCGGCGCTGGCCGGCGCCACGGTCACCCCGGAGGCGGTGGTGTTCGACGCCGCGCAGCGGATGGTCTACCGGGGACGCATCGACGACCGCTACGTCTCGTTCGGCGTGGCGCGCCGAGCCCCCAGAACCCGCGATCTGCACGACAGGCTGCGCCGCCTCGCCGCCGGCGAGACCCTGGCGTTCTCCCAGACCCGGGCCGTCGGGTGCTATATTCCCGGCGCGTGAGCGGTTCGCTCGCGGTCGAGTTCCAGAGTTCCAGAGGAGGAAGGGCAATGAAGCGCATGCATCTCGTGTCGGCGGTCGTGGCGGTGGCGGTGCTGTCCGTCGGCGCGTCGGCGTTCGCGCAGGACGTGACGAAGTACGTGCGGTACGAGCACGACGGCGCCACGTCGTACGGCATCCTCGAGGGGGAGACGATCCACCAGCTCGACGGCAACGTGTTCGAGTCGCCGGAGCGGACCGGCGCCACCGTGGCGCTGGGCGACGTCACCCTGCTCGCGCCGAGCGAGCCGCAGAAGGTCGTCGCCGCCGGGCTCAACTACCGCAGCCACCTCGGCGGCGCGCAGCCGGCGGAGTACCCCGGCCTGTTCGACAAGCACGCCACGTCGCTGATCGGCCACGAGGCGGAGATCACCTACTACGAGGACGCGACCAACCTGCACTTCGAAGGCGAGATGGTGCTGATCATCGGCAAGCTGACGCGCAACGTCTCCGTCGAGGACGTGCCCGATCACATCTTCGCGGTCGCGCCGGGCAACGACATCAGCGAGCGGGTGTGGCAGAGCAACGACCTGCAGTGGTTCCGCGCCAAGGGCGCCGACACCTTCGGGCCGGTCGGACCGGTCATGGCGCGCGGCGTCGACTACGACGACCTGCTGCTCCAGACGCGGGTGAACGGCCAGGTCATGCAGTCGCAGCGGACCCGCGACCTGCTGTTCGATTCCTCCTACCTCGTCAGCTACATCAGCCGCTACGTGACGCTGGAGCCGGGCGACATGATCTTCACCGGCACGCCGGGGTCGACCTCGGCCATGCAGCCGGGCGACGTCGTCGAGATCGAGCTCGAGAACGTCGGCGTCCTGCGGAACACGATCGGTCCGAAGGGCGGGCGGGCGACGAACGAGCAGTAGACGGGGCCGTATCGACGGCGCGCGTCGCACCGTCGCGTGCGCCGACCGGTCACCATTCACGCGGGCCGGGCGCGGCGAGCCGCTGCCCGGCCCGTTGCATGTACGGGCGCAGGAACGTATCCTTCACGGCATGAGCGGTTTTCTGCGCTTCACCGTCGCCGCCTCGCTCCTGCTGGCGCCGCTCGTGCTGCCCGAGGTCGCCGCCGGCCACCCCATGGACACGCAGAACGCCGCGTTCGTCCAGGGCGTGGACGGCCCGGCGCCTGCGCCTTTCATGTACCTCGGGGCGAAGCACATGGTCACCGGCACGGACCACCTGCTGTTCCTGGTCGGCGTCATCTTCTTCCTGTACCGGCTGCGGGACGTGGTGCTGTACGTCAGCCTGTTCACGCTGGGGCACAGCATCACGCTGCTGCTCGGCGTGCTCGGCGGGCTGGAGGTGAACGCGTATCTCATCGACGCCATCATCGGCCTGTCGGTCTGCTACAAGGCGTTCGAGAACATGG
>WTGR01000700.1 GCA_011523485.1 Acidobacteriota bacterium | reverse complement strand
TCGGCGGTCCATTCCGCTTCCGGCAGCGGCGGCACCCGCGCATCGGTCAACCGCACCGCCGGCACGATGCTGCCGGGCGCCTCGGTGATCGCGCGGGCGGGCTCGATGCGCAACAGCGCGCCGTTGTCCTCTTCGGTCAGGACGTACAGGTAGCCGTCCGGCCCCTGCTGGACGTCGCGCACCCGCTGCTTCAGCTCCATCAGCAGCCACTCGCGGCGGATCTCCTGTCCCTGCCGGTTGAAGACGACGCGCTCGAGGTGGCCGGTGTGCTGCATGCGGCCGACCATCATCGAGCCGACGAAGAGGTTGCCGCGCCAGGCGGGGAAGTGCTCGCCGTCGTAGAAGGTGAGGCCCGACGGGGCGATCGACGGCCACCACATGACGTGCGGTCCGGTGAACTCCGGCAGCCACGGCGTCTCGGTGATCGGCCGGCCGCCGTAGGTCCGGCTGTAGGACGCGATGGGCCAGCCGTAGTTCGAGCCGGGCTGGATGATGTTGGCCTCGTCGCCGCCCTGCACGCCGTGCTCGGTCGCCCACAGCTCGCCGGTGTCCGGATGGAAGGCGAGGCCGATCTGGTTGCGATGGCCCATCGTCCAGATCTCGGGGTGGTAGTCGGGGTCGCCGACGAAGGGGTTGTCGTCGGGCGCGGTGCCGTCGTCGTTCAGCCGCAGCAGCTTGCCGAAGTGGGTTTGCCCGTCCTGGGCGTACTCGCCGGTGCCGGCGAACTCGAAGGCGCCGCCGACGGTCATGAACAGCTTGTTGTCCGGTCCCCAGATCAGCCGCGACGCCGCGATGCCGCCGCCCCAGCCGTCGGCGACGAAGATGTCGCGCGTCTCGGTCAGCGCGCCGGACCCCTCGTCGAGCCGTCCGCGCGCCAGGGCCACGGTGGCGCCCTGCCGCCCGTCGCGCTCCTCCCCCTTGGAATAGGTGAGGTAGACGAGCGTGTCGTCCTCGGGATGGACCACCACGTCCATCAGCCCTGCGAGCCGGACGCCGACGAAGACCTCCGGCACGCCGGGGATGTCCTCGTCGAGGAGCTGCCCGTTGCGGATCACCCGCAACGTGCCCCGGTCGCGCTCGGTCACCAGGATGTCGCCGTTGCGGCGGAACGCCATTCCCCACGGGTGATCGAGCCCGGTCACGATCGGCACCACGCGGATGCGCGGCTGCTCGGCCGTGTACAGCACCACCGGCCGGTCCGGCGGCGGCAGGCCGGGCACGCCCCGCAGCGCGGAGGCGCCGGTGCGGTTCTGAGCCCCGGCCGTCGTCTGGAGCAACGCGGCGCAGGCGATGACGACGACGGCGGCGAGCGCGGTGCGGAACGGCGTCGTGCGGGTCATGGATTCCTCCCCGTGGCGTGCCGACAACTCTACCGGAAACGGGCGGGGAGAGTCCTGCGAGCGTTGCGGAGCGTCGGTCGATGCCCGCCGTCGGAACCCCGGCGCCGTGCGGCGCCACTGACCTCACGCTTCCTGCGAAGGCTCGGATTCCTGGTACAGGTCCAGGAACCGACGGGGCGAGACAACCAGGACGCCTTGCCGCCGTTCGGAGGGGAAGTCCCTGAGATTGCCGGTCACGAGACATCGTGCATGGCCGGTGAGCGCGACCGCCAGGAAGGGTTCGTCATCCGGGTCCGGCAGGCGTCCGGCCAGTGGACCGGTGGAGATGAGCAGACCGTCGGCCTCGATCTGCGACAGCACGTCCTGGACGTCGCCTTCGCTGAACGGGAACCTGGGCCGGGTGAGCACCTCGCGGTACTCCTGCAGAATCCGCACGTCGTAGCAAACTTGCACCGCCCCTGGCGCGATCAGTTGCCGAATGGCATTGGGAGGGCCGAACGGCGAGAGCAGGGAGGACACCAGTACATTGGTGTCGACCACGATTCTCATCGCGACTGCTTCTTCGCCCCGCCCATGGACTGCGCCCGCGCCTCGCGCACGGCGTCTATCTCGGCGTTGATCTCATCCAACGTCAGCCGATCGGTGCCAGCCGCCAGGGAAGCCTGCTGCATGGAAGCCGCAGCGAGCTCCGCGCGAGCCCGCCGGAGAGCCTTCAGCGACGCTTCCAGCCGCTGCACCGATGTCTCGGACAACAGGGCGATAGGCCTGCCGTTGGAGGTGACGACCAACTCCTTCTCGGCGGCCAGCGTCTTCCAGACTTCGGCCGACCGGCCGCGCAGTTCGCGAACGCTCACGAAACGCATCCTCGTCGAGCCTCCTGGCGTTATACGATAGTGTACGCAATCGTAGCACAGTCCCTGGCGACTGAAGGGGTCCCAGGTGGTGGGGAGAGTCTCTCGCGGCCACTGAATTGCCGCTGAAACGCGGGTAGTGCTCAGGTTTGGATCAGAACTTGACCGCTACCGAAACGCGAGCACCGTCGGGTACAGGAGCGGCCGCTCAGGTGGGGGTGTGCGGACAGCCGGGGATACTCGGCGCGTGCGCTCTGGAGCTCATTCCCGACGGTAATGACGTCGGATACCTGAAGCCACCCGAACAGCCGATGTACCGACGGTGCGCGCGGCACGTACCGCCATCCGCCGGCGTCGGACCGCTCTACAGGACGGGACCAGCCGAAGAAGAGAAACAGGTCGCCTGCCCCCACGCCGTCTCGTGCGAGGTGGCTCCGGGCGATCTCAACCTGTCCGAACGCCGCTCGCCATTCGGTCCGATGTGGAAGCGCATCCGCTTGAGAATCAGGATCCAGATGACACCGATCTTCTCCCTGTACGCGACCCCCAGTCAGGTCTTCCACGGTCGGTCCCCAGCGACCCGTCGCCGCAGCGTACGTCTCGAAACCGTGTTGGGGCGTAGCGCGCCGGAATAGGCAGAGAGCGCGCCCTTCCATCCGGGAAGACGGGGCTTGGAACGCCACCGTGCTTCGAGTCGAATCCCTTACGGCTGAATGCGATCTTCATCGGGATAACCGTTCCGGCCGGTCCGTCAGTCGTCGCGATCCAACGTTGGTTTCGGCCCGGCCGCTGTTTGCTGCCGTGCCGGGCGTGTCACCAGCGCGTCCCGAAAGAAATAGGCGTCCAGTTCCGGAACATCGGAGTAGTCGATGTCCTCGTCTCGCAGGGCGTCAACGCGCTTCAAGTCGCTCCCGA
>WTGR01000178.1 GCA_011523485.1 Acidobacteriota bacterium | reverse complement strand
CGCGTAGTAGCCACCCAGCAGCAGGACGCAGACCGCCAGGTTGCCGACCGACACTTCCTCGGGAAGCGCGATCAGATAGGCCAGCACCAGTACGCCGTGTCCGGCGAGGAAGGTGGCCCGCCGGCCATACCGATCCGCCAGCATGCCGGCCGGCAGCGCCAGCAGCAGGAAACTGCCCGCGGTACCGACGTAGAGGAGCGGGAACAGGCCCGGGTTCAGTCCGGAGCGCTGCTGCAGAACCAGATAGAGGAAGCCGTCGCTGACCGTGGCCAGTCCGAGCAGCGTTCCGGCGCAGGCCAGTCCGCCGAACCCGCGGGTCCCGAGCAGGGAGCGGATCGCCCGGCCGGGCCGCAGTGTCGCGCCCCGGTCCAGCGCCAGGCCGCGCGCGCTCCGGACGAACAGCCAGAGGACGCCGAAACCGACGACGGCGACCGCGAAGCTCGCGACGAAGACCAGGTCGTAGGCGTCCGGTGCGGCCGACAGGATCGCGAGCGCCACGAGCGGGCCCAGCATCGCGCCCGTGCTGTCGAGCGCGCGGTGGACGCCGAAGCTGGTGGCCAGGCCGGCGCGCCCGCTACTCAGCGAGATCAGCGCATCGCGCGGCGCCGCCCGCAGCCCCTTCGCGGCGCGGTCCACCGCGACGATGGCCGCGATAACCGGCCAGGCGCCCCCCGCCCCCAGCAGTCCGATCCGGCACAGCGCCGAGGTGCCGTAGCCGACCGCCGCCACTTCCTTGTCGCGTCGCGTGCGATCCGAAGCGAAGCCCCCGGCCAGCCGCAGGAGGGCGGTCATGCCGTGGTACAGGCCGTCGACGAGGCCGAACTGCAGGGGCGTGAGGCCCAGGTACAGCACCAGGTAGATCGGCAGCACGGTGGCGACCATCTCGGACGAGACGTCCGTCAGGAGGCTCGTGAACCCGAGCGCCACGACGTTGCGGCTGACGTGCGGCCAGAAACGCCGGCCCCGCAGGGTCCGCACGGTCTGTCGCAGCGCCGCGACCGCGTCGACCTGGTACATCCCGGCCCTCCATTCGCCGTGCCCGAGACGCGACTGTACTTCGCCGGCCCTCCACCGTGGCAGAATAGGGCCAGTCGTCCGTGCCGAAGAACGGTGCGGACGACCGGCGGGGATTGCTTGGGCGGAAGCGGAGCCGTCCGGCGAGGATTTCCGGGCGAGGCGGCGGCGAGCCGAACGTGCACCATGAAGTCCGTGCGAGCCGCCCTCGTGGCGTACGGTCGAGCCGCTGCAATCGCCCTGGCCTGGTCCGCGTCGGCCTCGATTGCCGCCGCGCAGGAACAGGGGGCGCGTGCCGTCACCTACAACGGACAGATCGCCCCGATTCTGAACGAGCACTGCGTCTCGTGCCACCGGCCGGATGCGGTCGCCCCGTTCAGCCTTTCGACCTACGCCGAGGTCCGCGCCCGCGCCCGGATGGTCGCGACCGTTACGCGGCGTCGAGTCATGCCGCCGTGGAAGCCGGCGCCCGGCGTGGCGCGCTTCCTGGGCGAGCGGCGCCTCCGCGGGGACCAGATTGACCTCATCCAGCGCTGGGTCGCGGCGGGCGCTCCCGAGGGAGACCCCGATCGAGCGCCCGCACCGCCCTCCTGGCCGGGCGGCTGGATGCGCGGCACGCCGGATCTGGTCGTCACCATGGACGCGCCCTACCCGCTGCCGGCGGCCGGGGAGGACGTCTACCGCAACTTCGTGGTACGGGTTCCGAGCACCCGCGCGCGTTTCGTCAAGGCGATCGAGTTGCGGCCTGCGACCACCCGCGGCATTCACCATGCCCGCATCCTGGTCGACCGCTCCGGCTCGGCGCGTCGATTGGCCGCCGCCGACCCGGTTCCGGGTTACGACAATCGCCACGTCGACCGGGCGCGTTCCCCGGACGGCCACTTCCTCGGCTGGGCGCCGGGCACGGTCCCGAACGAAGTCGCGGACCACCTGGCATGGCGTCTGGAGCCGGGCACCGACCTCGTGCTCAAGACCCATCTCGTGCCGCGGGGCGAGCCGACGCCGGTCCAGGTCTCGGTCGGGTTCTTCTTCGCGGACGCGGCGCCCGCCGCGGCGCCGGCCGTGGTGCAACTCGGATCCCAGGCCATCGACATTCCCGCGGGGGCATCCGCCCACGTCGTGGAGGACCGGTATCGGCTGCCGGCCGACGTCGATCTGCTGGCCGTCTATCCGCACGCGCACTTTCTGGCCCGCCACGTGGAGGGATACGCCGTGCTGCCGGGGGGCGCCCGCCGGCCGCTGATCCGCATCGACGACTGGGACTTCGCCTGGCAGGACGAGTACCGCTACGCGGAGCCGCCGCGCCTGCCGGTGGGCACGGAAGTGGTGATGCGGTTCGTCTTCGACAACTCCGCGGGCAACCCGAGCAACCCGAGCCGCCCGCCGCGGCGCGTCCGGTTCGGCCCGCGATCGACGGACGAGATGGCGGAGCTGATGCTGCAGGTGCTGCCGGTCGATCCGGCGCATCGCCCCGCCCTGGTCCAGGACGTGTCCCGGCATGTCGCGCAGATCGTGCTCGCCGGGTCCAGGCTTGCGCTGGCCGCCGCGCCGGGCAGCGCCGCGCTCCAGGAGCGTGTCGGCAATGATCTGTTCGCGGTCGGACAGGTAGGCGAAGCGATCCGGCACTTCGCGGCCGCGGTGCGCATCGCTCCGGATCGTGCTTCCGCGCACTATCGGCTCGGCACCGCGCTGGCGACGATCGGGAGCACCGCCGACGCGATGGCGAGCTACCGGCGTGCTCTCGACCTGCGGCCCGACTTCGTCGAGGCGCACAACAACCTGGGTGGACTCCTGCACCTTTCCGGCGACCTCGACGGGGCCGCCCGTCACTACCGCCGGACACTGGCGCTGGATCCCGCCCACGCCAACGCGCGTTTCAATCTGGGCAACATCCTGCTGGGCGCGGGGCGCTTCGCGGACGCCGAGCACGAGTTCCGCGGCGCGTTGGCGGTCAGGCCCGGCTTTGCGGACGCACACGTCGCCCTGGGTCTCGCGCTGGCCGCGCAGGGCAGGCACGCGGGTGCGGCGGAAGCCTATCGCGCCGCCCTGCGCCTGGATCCGAACCTGTCCGAGGCCCGCCGGCTGCTGGCGCT
>WTGR01000492.1 GCA_011523485.1 Acidobacteriota bacterium | reverse complement strand
CGACGTGCCGCAAACGCCGCCTGACGCTCATCTAACAATGATGTCGTGCACCCCTTCCAGACGATGACGAGCAGTATGGCGACGCGGCGCTCTCGCTGCGCGACGAAGCCGTGGCTGGCGCTGTCGAGCTGATCGTCCCTCAGCTCTGGATCTACGAAGTAGGCAACACGCTGGCGAGGCGGTTTCCCGAGCAGGCTGGCGAGATGCTCGCGTCGCTCGTCGACTTCGGCCTGACGGAAGCTCGGCTGGACGCGACGTGGAGAACGCGGACCGTGGCGCTCGCCGTGAAGTACGAGGTCGCCTTCTATGATGCCGCGTACCATGCTGTTGCGCTGGCGCTGGGCGGCGTGTTCGTCACGGCCGACGAGCGATACGTACGTCGCGCCGTAAACGCCGGGAACGTCTCGTCCCTGCGGGGCTGGCGATCACGATAGTGACGACGCCGGATGGAACACACCTGGTGCTGCTCCGTAGCCTCACCTGCCACGCCGCGGATGTCCGTGCATGACTGACCGATGCCCGGCGGCCACCTGTTCAGCCCAGCGGCTACCGATCGCCAAGAACGGGATCGGGAGCGCGCGAGGCGGGTGCTGATGATGCTGTTCACGGTACCGCACCGGCTGTGCGTCTGTTGGGTGCACCCACGACTACGTGGCGGCGCGCGCCGCGGGGCCGCGCGCCCCGCCGCGCTGTGTGGCGGCATCCGACAACGGGATCCACTCGGAGACGAGGGCGGTGTCCGCACCGAACTCCGCGCTGTTTACGTAAGCCACGTATAATGAGTAATTTACAAGACTTGCATTATTCCCGTGACGCATTCCGTCCCCAATTCTGATCTGGACTCAATCACACTTTGCAGGGCTACTTGGGCACTTGGGCCGACCGTGGACGGTTGACGGATCGGTCTTCATTTCCTGGACGGCCTTCCCGCAGCTCTCGTTCGTCTTCTCGGGCTGGTTCCCGGACCGCGCTCGTCTACTCGCTCTACGGTCCGGTGGCTGCCGCGATCTTCCTGATCATCACCGAGCTGCGGGTGTTCGTCGTCCAGGGCTGGAGGGGCGACATGGCAGCCGGCCTGGAATGGTCGGAACCGATCGGGATCATGATGGCGTGGCGGCGGTCGCTGGTCACCATCACGGCGACCGGTGTGGCGACGCTCAACTTCGATGATCTGGCGCAGAAGCGCGTCTGGGGGCCGGTTAACGTCCGCTCGAGGGCGTCGACCCGGCGGTGCCGACAAGCGGTGTCTCTGGTTCCTGACGTCCGAGGTGGCGAACGCCGCCTACGAGGCGTAGGCCGAGGACGTGGAGGAGCGGATCGCGGTGCCGCACGAGCCGGGCTTCCGGGGCTTCCGGGGCGAATTCGCGGGCCGGGAGCTGCGGCGGGGCATGGATCGCGAGACGGCGCTGGGCTTCCTGAGCCGTCTCGGCGGAATGGCCGGACACCCGGGGGCCGTGGGCGGCCACGGTCCGATGGCTGCCTCGCCGGCCGCAGGGTCCGCGGCGCTCGGGACGCCGGGGCTCGGCGGCGGCACGCGGATGGGCGCGGCTAGGAGTCTGCGCCGTAGAAAAATAGATGCGACAATTGTAGGCGAGGCGACGACGGAAGGACTCGATGTCGACAACATTCCGCCCCTACGCGCCGGACCAGTCGCTGGTGTTGCCGCCGGACGTGCGGGAGTGGCTGCCGGAAGGCCACTTGGCGCACCACGCCAGCGATCTAGTGGACGGCCTGAATCTGACGGCGTTCTACGTCCCGTACGAGGGAGACGGGCGGCGCAATGCGCCGTATGCGCCTCGGATGATGGTGAAGGTTCTGCTCTCACACAGCTACGCGACGGGAGTGCTCTCGTCGCGGGAGATCGCGCGGAAGCTGGAAGAGGACGCTGCGTTCCGGATGCTGGCGGCGGGCAACCTTCCGCAGCACCGGACGCTGTGCGAGTTTCGGCGGCGGCACCTGGCGGATTCCCAGACGCTGTTCGTGGAGGTGGTCCGTCTGGCGCAGGAGTTGGGTCTGGCGCGCTTGGGGAAGCTGTCGATCGGCGGGACGAAGGTGCGCGCGAACGCGAGCAAGCGAAAGGCGATGAGCTACGACCGGATGCGGGAGGAAGAACGGTGCCTGGAAAGCGAGACCGAGGCGCTGTTGCGGCAGGCGGACGCGGCCGACACGGCCGAGGACGCGTGCTTGGGCGCGGAGGTTCGGGGCGATGAACTCCCGGCGGAGTTGCGCCGGCGCGAGGAGCGGTTGGCGGCGATCCGGGCGGCGAAGGCGCGTCTGCAAGCGGCGGCTCGGGCGGCGGACGACGCGCGGGGTCGGCAGCCGGGCCACGACCGGAACCCAAAGGGCGGTCCGTCGTACAAGCGGGCGTATGGCGAACCGGACGACAAGGCGCAGAGCAACTTCCCGTACCCGGAAAGCTCGATCATGAAGACGAGCAACGACGGATTCCAACAGTGCTACAACGCGCAGGTGGCTGTGGACGCTGAGCAGCCGTCGGTGGTGGCGACGGATCTCACGGCGAACGCGAGCGACCATGGCGGGTCGCCGGTGTTGCTCGACGCGGTACAGGAGACGTTGGACGCGCAGCCGGAGAGGGTGCTGGCCGACGCGGGGTACTGCAACCAGCGGGACTTGAAGGACCAGGAAGAACGGGCCGTTGACGGGTATGTGGCGCCGGGCCGGGAGGGCAAGCAGGCGGCTACCCGCGATCTGGAGAAGCATCCGGCGACGGGTCGCATGGTGGAGAAGCTGGCGACGCCGGCGGGCCGGGCGGCCTATGCGCAGCGCAAGTGGTTGTCGGAGGCTCTCAGTGGCTGGATCAAGCACGTGCGGGGCTTCCGGCGCTTGAGCCTGCATGCACTGGCGAAGGTGCGGGGCGAGTGGGACTTGGTGTGCCTAGCGTTGAACGTCAAGTACTTGCACGTGCTGATGGCGGCGCAGCGGGCAGGGTTATGAGGCTCGCAACGGCGACAAATCGACGCGGGTCGCGGTCTCTGACGGCCCCTGCGGCCCGCGAGGACAGAATGTCGCTCTCTGTTCGCCAACCACCGAAAATCACTGCTGTCCCACATTTTCAGCACCACAGCAGCATCTGCGGGTTCGGGGCACC
>WTGR01000561.1 GCA_011523485.1 Acidobacteriota bacterium | reverse complement strand
CCAACAGCCTGCTCATCGGCGTCGCGGCCACCGTGCTGGCGACGGCCCTCGGCACGCTCGCCGCGCTGGGGCTGTCGAGCCGCGCCATGCCGGCCCGGCACCTGGCGATGGGGCTGCTGATCTCGCCGATGGTCACGCCGCTGATCATCTCGGCGGCGGGCATGTTCTTCTTCTACTCGACGCTGGGACTGTCCCAGACGCATCTCGGGCTCATCCTCGCCCACGCCGCGCTCGGCACCCCGTTCGTCGTGATCACGGTCACCGCCACCCTGTCCGCCTTCGACACGAACCTGACGCGGGCCGCGGCCAGCCTGGGGGCCGGGCCCGTGACCACCTTCCGCCGCGTGCAGCTTCCGCTGATCGCGCCCGGCGTCGTCTCCGGCGCCCTGTTCGCCTTCGCGACCTCGTTCGACGAGGTGGTCGTGGTGCTGTTCATGGCCGGCGAGAACCAGCGCACCATCCCGCGGCAGATGTGGGCCGGGATCCGCGAGCAGATCAGCCCCGCGATGCTGGCCGTGGCGACCTTCCTCATCCTGTTCGCGGTGCTGCTGCTGTGCACCGTCGAGTGGCTGCGGCGGCGGGCGGGGCGGCCAGCGGGTACGTGAGGTCTCCGCAGGGTGTGAAATTTCACCTGCAGATGCCATAATTGCGCTCAATATGGCGGTAGAGAGGAAATTCTTTCGTCCTCCTGCCGGGCACTTCTTTCTCTTCGGGCCGCGGGGGACCGGCAAGAGCACCTGGTTGCGAGCGGCGCTGCCGGACGCGGTCCAGGTCGATCTGCTGGCGCCGGCGCAGCAGCACCGGTACGCGGCGCGGCCGGAGCGGCTGCGGGAGCTGGCCGCGGCCCCCGGCGTCGCCGATCTGGTGATCGACGAAGTGCAGCGGGTTCCCGCCCTGCTGACCGTCGTGCACCAGTTGATGGAGGAACCCGGCGGCCCGCGTTTCGTTCTCACCGGATCGAGCGCGCGCAAGCTCAAGCGTACGGGCGTCGATCTGCTGGCCGGCCGTGCGGTCGTCCGGACGATGCACCCTTTCATCGCGGCGGAGCTCGGCGACCGATTCGATCTCGACGCCGCGCTCGACCACGGCCTGCTGCCCCTGATCTGGGACGCGGACGATCCCGCCGACACGTCGAGCGCCTACGCCGGGATGTACGTCCGGCAGGAGGTGCAGGCCGAGGGGCTGGTGCGCGACCTGGGTGCGTTCCACCGCTTTCTCGAGGCGCTCAGCTTCTCGCACGCGGCCGTTCTCAACGCCAGCGAGGTGGCGCGCGAGTGCGCGGTGCGGCGCAAGACGGTGGAAGGATTCATCGAGATCGTGGAGGACCTGCTCCTGGCGTTCCGGCTGCCGGTGTTCGCCCGCCGGGCCCGCCGGCAGGTCATCGCGCACCCGAAGTTCTACTTCGCCGACGCCGGCGTGTTCCGGTCGCTGCGCCCCGCCGGGCCGCTGGATCGACCCGAGGAGGCCCGCGGCGCCGCCCTGGAGGGGCTGATCGCGCAACACCTGCGTGCGTGGGTGGACTACTCCGGCGCCGCGGCCGCGCTCTCGTTCTGGCGCACGCGCGCCGGCAGCGAGGTGGATTTCGTGCTCTACGGCCCGGGCGTGTTCTGGGCGCTGGAAGTCAAGCACGCCGCCCGCGTCAGGCCGGCGGACCTCCGGGCCCTGAAGAGCTTCGCGCAGGACTACCCGGAGGCGCAGGTCCGACTCGCCTATCTCGGAGACGAGCGCCTGCAGGTTGACGGCATCCTGTGCCTTCCCGTGCTGGAGTTGCTGAACGGTATCGTCCCGGGGACACCGCCACCCTGACCCGGGGCCGCCCTGTAGACTGGGACGATGGATGGTCGGACCGCCGAATCGGGCGTGAGAACCGTGGTGGCCGCGTTTTCTCTTCTCGTCCGGGCGGGCGCGGCGGCGACCCTTGCGTGGACGGCAGGGGCCGAGCCGGTTCCCGGTGTGGCGGCCGCCGGCGCACCGACTGCCGCCGCCCGGCCCGCGGGCGGGCAGGACGAGACGCCAACGCCGCTCCGCGTCATGACGTTCAACATCCGCACGTCCCTCGGCAACGACGGAGACAACGGCTGGATGCACCGCCGCGCACTCGTGGCGAGGACGATCGAGCGGGTCGCGCCGGACGTGGCGGGTCTGCAGGAGGCCCTCGACGAGCAGGTGGAGTACCTGGCGGACGCGCTCCCCGGCTACCGCTGGCTGGGCGCCGACCGCGGCCTCAACGGCGGCACGGGCCTGAGCGAGTACACGCCGATCTTCTACCGGCGCGATGCGCTGATCCCGCTCGAGTCCGGCACCTTCTGGCTGTCGCCGAATGCCGACGGGCCGACCGGAGTCGGGTGGCGGCGCAACGTCTCCCGCATCGTCACCTGGGCGCGCTTCCACCACCGCGAGAGCGGCAGAAGGTTCCACGTCTTCAATACCCACCTGACGCTCCGCCGGGGGCAGCGGCAGGTTGACTCCGCCCGGCGCATCGCGTCGCGCGTCGCGGCGCTTCCGACGGCCGGCGCCGTCGTCGTTACGGGAGACTTCAATGCGGTGGCCGAGATCAGCGAAACCTGGTCGGCGGCCACCGGTCAGGGGTTGCAGGACGCCTGGCTGCTCGCTGCCGAGCGGATCGGCCCGCCCCGCACGTCCAACGACTTCCGCCCGCCGGAACTGGCCAACCCGGGGCGTATCGACTGGATCCTGGTGCGCGGTCCCGTCGGCGTCCGTTCCGTCGAGACGATCATCGACCACGACGACGGGCGCTATCCATCCGATCACTATCCCGTCGTGGCGCGCGTGGAACTGCAGCGGTGAACCGCTCGATCGGCGTCCGTCCCGGCGCCGGTGCCTGCCGGCCGACCGCCCCGGACGCCCGACCGGATTCGCAAGCGCCCGCGAAGGACAGGAGGAGCGGGCCGCCCTCACGCCGCCAGCGTCAGCAGGTAGAACAGTCCCGTCCCCCCCAGCAGCACGAGGCCCACCCAGGTCAGGGCCCGCAGCGCCCGGCCGGGCCGGTGCTCGGGCGGCATCTCGTCCGAGCAGACCGCGCGCAGGTTCAGGTAGCCGAGCACCGGACTGGTCAGGAACGTGAGCGTGGTGGCGAAGTCGATCATCGT
>WTGR01000343.1 GCA_011523485.1 Acidobacteriota bacterium | reverse complement strand
CGAAGTTCATGGTGGGCGGCGCGGACAACCGGCACCTGTACCACAACTCGACGCTGGCCCTCGACGCCGACACCGGCGAGATTGTCTGGTACTACCAGCACCTCAACGACCACTGGGACCTCGACCATCCCTTCGAGCGCCTGCTCGTCGATACGGTCGTGCGGCCGGACCCGGCCGCGGTGAGCTGGATCAACCCGCGATTGCAGCCGGACGAGCAGCGCCGCGTCATGACCGGCATCCCCGGCAAGACCGGCGTCGTGTACACCCTCGACCGCGCCACCGGCGAGTTCCTGTGGGCGACGCCCACCGTGGCGCAGAACGTCATCAGCAGCATCGACGGCGCGACCGGCGCCGTCTCCGAGAACCCGGAGCTCATCTTCGGCGGCTTCGGACAGGAGGTCCTCACCTGCCCCACCGCGATGGGCGGCAAGGATTGGGAGGCCGGGGCCTACAGCCCGCGCACCAACATGATGTACATGCCGCTACGCAACGCCTGCGCGCGGATGGCGGCGCTCGACGACGGCGGGCGGTCGCTCTACAGCCTGAGCATGCGCAACGAACTCGCGCCCGGGACCGACCAGTTGGGCGCGGTGTGGGCGATCTCCGCGGAGACCGGCGTCACGGCGTGGACCTACGAGCAGCGCGCGGCCACGATGTCGCTGGCCGTCACCTCCGGGGGCCTGGTCTTCGTGGGCGACGTCAACGGCCGCTTCCGCGCCCTCGACGACGAGACCGGCGAGGTGCTCTGGGAGGTAAACCTCGGCTCGCCGGTCAGCGGGTTCCCCGTGACCTACGCGGTCGACGGCCGGCAGTACGTCGTGGCGGGCACCGGCACCGGCGGCAACGCCTCGCGCTGGAGCGCGATGACCCCCGAGTTGCGGCCGAGCAGCGGCAACAACATCTTCGTCTTCGCGCTACCGGAGTGAACGGCAGCCATGAGCCGGGGCCGGTCCGATCTCAGCCGGAGGGTTCGCCATGACCAGTGTCAAGGAACAGCTCCAGAAGCTCGCAGACACTCTGCCTGAGAACGCCACCCGGGATCAGGCCATGTACGAGCTGTATGTCCGCCAGCAGATCGCAGAAGGCGAGAAAGCCGTTGCCGAGGGCCGAGTCGTCTCGCACGAGGAAGTCAAGCAGCGCTTCGCTCGTACATGAAGATCGACTTCATCGCGCGTGATTCCTCCCACTATGCAGCCCGATTCGTGCGGCGACTTCTCGAAGCCTTCCCGCCGGAGAGTGGCGAGCGGTCGACTCGTCGAGTGAGCATGGTCGGCGGGCTCCCCTCCCTTCATCCCACGTTCCGAATCGGGTTTCTGCGGCTGCTGGCACGGCTGACGGACGGACGGGCCAGAGCGCGGTCGATGGACGTTCTTGCGCTGTCGCGAGCAACGAGAAACGAGCTACGATTGAATATCACGACCGTGATGCCAAGTGGTTGAGGTCGTAAACGGTCTCAGGGGAGGTGAAGGAGTGGCTACCAAGACGGTCCCATATAGCGCGCGCGGCGCCGGCGAGTTGCCGAACGACAAGCCGGTCGTCTATCGGATCAAGACCAATGGGAACCAGACCAACTACGTGGGCGTTGCCCAGCGGGGTCGCGTGCAGGAGCGGATTCGTGAGCACATCGGCAATGCGCGGATCCCTGGAGCGAAGGTCCAGATAGAACAGAAGCCGAGCATCCGTGAGGCGAGAGCCACGGAGAAACGCGTCATTGCACGGTCGAAGCCACGCTATAACAGGCAAGGTTAGCCAGCGTCGCCACGTGGAGGTCTCGCTACCGCCAGTTGTTCTCCATCGTCCGTAGCATGAACTGGTCGAAAAGGGGAACGCTGAAGGCCGTCTCCCCGTGTCGGGGGCTCCAGACCATTCCCTTTGAGATCAACTGACCTCTCGTCGGGCCCAGCGAGTTCACTTGCCGCCCTAGAACCGCGGCGATGTCGCCCGACCGATGAGGTCCGGCGCCCAACTCAGCCATCGCCCGCAAGTATCGCCGCTCGGCCTCTGTCAGTCGGTCGAATCGAACGCGGAAGAAGCTGTCGTCGAGTGCGGCTGTGGCTGCCTCGGACGCGCGTTCGACGTCTCCGAGGCCTATCGGTGAAGCTTCGGCCTCATTCCAGGCGTGGCTGGCCCACTCCTGCAAGAAGTACGGAAAACCCTGGGTGGTCTCGACGATCCGCTGAAGAGCCTCGTCCACGAACGTTACGCCTTCGGCCCGCGCCGGACGCTCAATGGCCTGCTGCGCCGCTTCGGGTGGGAGAGGGCCAACCTCCATAAACGCAAAGAGCCGCTCGGCGTACGACTTCGCTCGTCCCGCTCGGGCGCGCAACTGGGGTAAGCCTGCGCCGATGATCACCATCGGCGATTGCCGCTGACCGGCGCGGTGCAGCGCCGTCATGAGTGCCGACAGCTCGTCCTCCTCGACGTACTGCAACTCGTCCACGAACAGGCACAGGGCCGTGTCTGCCGCCCGCGCGGTGGTCCCAACTTCCAATATCAGTGCGGTGAGATCCTGATCCAGATTACCATTGTCCGCCAACCCCGCTTCGGGTTCCACGTCGACGCGGACTTCGAGATCCCCGTAGTTCACCCTCAACGCACCCACGAAGCCGGCCAACGCCTGGAGCCCTAGACCGGCCATGAGCCTCACGCTGACGATAGAAAGCCTGTCGAAGACCTACCCCAACGGCGTGCGGGCGCTGAACGACGTGTCGCTTCAGATCCCGACCGGCATGTTCGGGCTCCTCGGGCCGAACGGCGCCGGCAAGGGCACGCTGATGCGCATCATCGCGACGCTGCAGGAACCGGACGTGACGCTCGGCGATCTGGACGTGCTGCGGGAGAAGGACCGCGTCCGCCCGCTGCTCGGCTGTCTGCCCCAGGAGTTCGGGGTGTACCCGCGGCTCTCCGCGCAGGCGATGCTGACCCACTTAGCCGTGCTCGAGGGCGTTCCCCCGAGCGAACTGAAGGATACTGTCGAAGCGCTGTTGCGGCAGACCAATCTGTGGGACGACCGCAAGAAACGCCTCGACACCTTCTCGGGCGGCATGAAGCAGCGCTTCGGTATCGCGCAGGCGCTGCTCGGCGATCCGAAGCTGATCATCGTCGACGAGCCGACCG
>WTGR01000081.1 GCA_011523485.1 Acidobacteriota bacterium | reverse complement strand
TACGCGTTCGTCACGCTGCTCGGCGTGTTCGCGTTCGTGACCTGGTTCCTCGTCGCCCGGTAATCGGACACTGTCATGAGTAATGACTCCAGCCTGCTGTCGTTGATCCTGTTCACGCCGCTCGTCGGCGCGCTAGTGCTGCTGTTCGTTCCGAAGCGGCAGGAGGACGTGATCCGCTGGATCGCCAACGTCGCCGTATTCATCGGCTTCCTGGTGTCGTTGCCGCTCTGGTTCCGGTACGACACGGCGAACCCGGACTTCCAGTTCGTGGAGCGCCTGCCGTGGATTCCTTCCATCGGCGCGGAGTACTTCCTCGGGGTCGACGGCTTCAGCGTGCTCCTGATCCTGCTGACGACGCTGATGGGCGTCATCGCGGTGCTGTCGTCCTGGACCGCGATCACCATGCGGGTCAAGGAGTACTACATCTTCCTGTTGATGCTGCAGACCGGGATGATCGGCGCGTTCGTCTCGCTCGACTTCCTGCTGTTCTTCCTGTTCTGGGAAGTGATGCTGGTGCCGATGTACTTCCTGATCGGCATCTGGGGCAGCGACAACCGGCTGTACTCCGCCATCAAGTTCTTCCTGTTCACCCTGGTCGGCAGCGTCGTCATGCTGCTCGGCATCCTCGCCGTCTACTTCTACAACCACAGCGTTACCGGGGTGTACACGTTCGACGTCACCCAGTTCCACCAGTTGAGCATCCCGCCGGACATGCAGTGGTGGATCTTCCTGGCGTTCTTCCTGGGCTTCGCGGTCAAGGTGCCGATGTTCCCGTTCCACACCTGGCTGCCCGACGCCCACACCGATGCGCCGACCGCCGGCTCGGTCATCCTGGCCGCCGTGCTGCTGAAGATGGGGACCTACGGCTTCATCCGCTTCAGCCTGCCGATCCTGCCGGAGGCGACCATCGCGTTCGTGCCCCTGGTCGCCGGGCTGTCGATCATCGGGATCGTCTACGGGGCGCTGGTGGCGATGGCGCAGCGGGACTGGAAGCGGCTGGTCGCCTACTCCAGCGTCAGCCACATGGGAATGGTGATGCTGGGCATGTTCGCCCTGACGCCGGTCGGCATCACCGGCAGCATCGTGCAGCAGCTCAACCACGGCATCTCGACCGGCGCGCTCTTCCTGATCGTCGGCATCGTGTACGAGCGCCGGCACACCCGGCTCATCTCCGAGTACGGGGGGCTGTCGAAGATCATGCCGGTGTACGCCGCGGTGTTCCTCATCATGACGATGTCGTCGATCGGGCTGCCGACCCTGAACGGGTTCATCGGCGAGATCCTGATCCTGCAGGGCGTCTTCGTCGTGCAGAAGACCTGGGCGTTCTTCGCCGCGTCCGGCATCGTCCTCGGCGCCGCCTACATGCTCTGGCTCTACCAGCGCACGATGTTCGGCACGGTGGACAATCCCAAGAACGAGAACCTGCCGGACCTCAGCATGCGGGAGTTCGTCACGTTCGTCCCGCTGCTGGTCCTGGCGGTCTGGATCGGGCTCTATCCGAAGCCGTTCCTCGACCGGCTCGAGACCTCGGTGGACAAGGTCATGATGCGCGTGAACAGCGACTACACGCCGCGCTTCGCGGCGCTCGTCGACGGCGGCGCGCCGGGTGGGCCGGTCGTGATCGAGGCGCCGGTACGAGGCGGCGGGCGCTAGTCCTCTTCGCCAGGAGCATCAGGAACAAGCATGCCTGCCGGGTTCACTGTCGCCGACTTCTATTACCTGCTGCCCGAGTTGCTGCTCACGGGCGGGGCGTTGCTCGTCCTCGTGGTCGACGTCCTGTTTCCGCGTCGCGAAGAGGCGACCCTGGGCATGACCCTGCTCACCCTGGCCGTGACCGGGGCGGCGGTCGTCGGGTTCACCGGCGTGGACACGACGATCTCGGCCGGGCTGCTGGCGGTCGACGGCTTCGCGACGTTCTTCAAGGTGATCGTCATCGTGTCGGCGCTGCTGACGGTCCTGATGTCGCCGTCGTACCTGCGCGTCGAGGCCGTCCGCGCCGGCGAGTACTACTTCCTCATCCTCTGTGCGACGCTCGGCATGCTGTTCATGGCGAGCGGCATCGACCTGATCACGCTCTTCATCGGGCTCGAGACGATGGCCATCTCGTTCTACATCCTGGCGGGGTATCTGAAGCCCAACCAGCGGTCGAACGAGGCGTCGGTCAAGTACTTCCTGCTCGGCGCGTTCTCGCTCGGCATCCTGCTCTACGGCATGTCGCTGTTCTATGGCGCCACGGGTACGACCCACCTCAGCGGCATGGCCGAGGCGCTGGCCGAGGGCGAGCGGAGCCTGACGGTGTCGCTGGCGCTGGTGCTGCTGGTCGCCGGGATGGGATTCAAGATCGCGGCGGTCCCGTTCCACATGTGGGCGCCGGACGTCTACGAGGGGGCCCCCACTCCGGTGACGGCGTACCTGTCGGTCGGCTCGAAGGCGGCTTCGTTCGCGATGATCCTGCGGATCTTCATCGAGGGGCTGCCGGGTCTGGTCGCCGACTGGCAACTGCTCTTCTGGGTGCTGGCCGCGGTCACGATGACCGTGGGCAACATCGCCGCGATCACGCAGAGCAACATCAAGCGCATGCTCGCCTATTCGTCCATCGCGCACGCCGGATACATCCTGATCGGGGTGGTGGCGGCGACGGAGCGCGGGGTCGCGGCGGCGCTGGTGTATCTCTGGGTCTACGTGTTCATGCAGCTCGGCGCCTTCGCCGTGGTGGCCATGCTGCGGCGGCAGGACGTCATCGGCGACGAGCTCAAGGACCTGAGCGGGCTGTATCTCCGCAAGCCCTTCGCCGCGATCGCCATGTTGATTTTCATGTTGTCCCTCGGCGGCATTCCGCCGACCGCCGGATTCATGGGCAAGCTGTGGCTGTTCGGGGCCGCCATCGAGTCTGGTTTCGTCTGGCTCGCGGTCATCTTCGTCGTCAACAGCGTCATCTCGCTCTACTACTACTACCGGGTCATAGTCTTCATGTGGCTGAAGGACGAGACGGCCGGCTCGGATATCGTGATCAGTCCCGCCATGGCGACCGCACTGGTCATCGCCGTCGTCGGTTCCCTTCTGTTCGGCGTCTATCCCCAGGTCCTGTTCGACCACGCGCAGATCGCCGCCGACATGTTCGGCTCGGCCGTGTCGACCGCGGCGCTCCGGTAAGCCCGGACGTTTTCCTCCGACGCTCAAGCCGGGGAGAGTCCTGCGTGCCGCGGGAGGTTCACCCCGGGACCTGCCCGACCAGACCGTCAGGTCGGGCAGGGGCTGCCAGGCCGGTTGCCCCGGGGTGGCGCAGGTGCGGGGCGGCTCCGTTGCAGCGAGTGATGCCGTTCGACGGAATGCGTGCCGTGGCTGACGGCATGGGTGCTCACCGAGGGGAAGGGGGTCGCTGAGCCGGGGCGCGCCCGCCGCCCCGAGCAAAGGGGCGGCGGAGCTGCCTCACTGAAGGCGGTTGGAGTCGACCTGCTGCAGCGCCTCGTCGATGAGCGCCGCGTTGTCTTCCTGGGTGAGGTTCCGGCGGATGAGCTTCGAGGCAATCATCACCGACAGCTCCACCGCCTCCCGGCGAAGCTCGGAAACGGTACGATCCCGTTCCAACTGGATCTGCTGCTGAGCGTCGCGCTTGATCGCCTGTGCTTCCTGCTGCGCGAGTTCGCGCAGTTCCTGTCGGATTTTCGCACCGTCCGCCCGTGCCTCCGACAGGATGGCGTCGGCCTCGGTGCGAGCCTTGCCGATGAGGGCGCTGGTCGTCGACTGCAACTCCGCCAGCTCGCGCTTGGCGGTGTCGGCGTCGTCGAGTGACTTGCGGATCCCGGCCTTCCGTTCCTCCAGCGCCGCGAGGAGCGGTCCCCACGCGAACTTCTTCAGCAGGAACAGCAGCGTCAGGAAGACCGCTATGGTCCAGAAGAACAGTCCCGGATCGAGCTGGACGAGCGGATTGTCCATGATCCGATTCCTACAGCATGAGGATCAGAATGAAGACCTCGGCCAGAATCGCGACGCCTTCGAGCAAGAACAGCGGCAGGTTGATGGCGCCGGTGATCTGCGCCGCGGCGTTCGGTTGCCTTGCGATACCCTCGGCGGCGGCGGCGGCGAATCTGCCGATTCCCAGACCCGCACCGATCACGATCATCCCGAGTCCCAATCCCGCACCGAGCAGGTGAAGCTCTTCCATTCAGGTAACCTCCGTTTCCCTAGTGATGCACGTTGATGGCCATGCCGATGAACACGGCCGACAGCAGCGTGAAGACATACGCCTGGACGAAGACGATGATGATCTCGAGTGCGTTGATGCCGACGGCGAGCGGTATCGAGGCGCCGATGCCGACCCCGATGCCGGCCGCGGGGCCGAACTGTTCGGTGAAGATGAACACGAACGACAGAATCGCCAGGATCGCGATGTGTCCGCCGGTCATGTTGGCGGCCAGTCGCATCGTGAGCGCAAACGGCTTGACGAACATGCCCATGATCTCGATCGGGATCAGCAGAATGTAGAGCGGCCAGGCGAGTCCGTGGGGCACCAGGTTGATCCAGTGCCGGATGAAGCCGTGGGCCAGGCTGCCGGCGACGATGATCGAGACGAACGTGATGGTGGCAAGGGCCGCGGTGACGTTGAAGTTTCCCGTAGCGGTCGTCCCGCCGTGAACGATGTTCTTGATGAGCGAGTGCTCGCCGGTATGCAGTACGTAGTGGTCGATCAGACCGAGCACCTCGAAGATCGGAATCAGCCCGATCATGTTCGCGCCCAGGATGAAGAAGAAGAAGGTGAGCACGAGCGGCGCCCACGTTCCGACGTACTTCGCGCCCACGTTCGGCAGCACGATCGAGTCCCGGATGAACTCGACGACGAACTCCAGGGCGTTCATGAAGCCGCCCGGTACGAGTCGGTCCTGCCGCAGGTAGCGCCGTACGGCGGTCGTGACCAGCAGGAAGACCGCGGTCGCCACCAGGAGCAGCATGAAGACGTGCTTCGTCACCGAGAAGTCGATGCCGAGGAGCGGCGGCAGATGCAGGACCGGGTGCTCGAACGAGCTGTTCGCGACGTGCTCGATGATCACCTCGCCTGCATTGAATCCTTCCGCGGCGTGATCGCCGGCATGTTCCGCGGCTTCGACGTGTCCGGCGGCTTGTTCCGTCGCTTCGGTGTGGTCGGGTTGCTGCATGCTTCTGTTGAAGTCTGGATGCGTCAGGTGGACGGTCCGCTCCGGTCTCGTCCGGTCAACCGGCTTGCAGGCGTTGCAACTGCACGGCCTCGGTGAGGTGCAGAACCACGAACGAGACGGCGAAGGCGCCGATGAACCACGTCCTGTCGAGCGAAAAGGCGCCGACGGTCAAGGTCAGGTAGACGGCGAAGAACACGAGCTTCCCCAGGAACGCATAAACCATCAATCGCGGCAAGCGCTCCGGAGTGCGTCGGTGCGCGCTCTCCATCAGTCTCCACGAGCCAAGGGCGACCACCAGCGGGGCCAACAGCCCGAGCATGATCTCGACCGCCGCATCGGACACGACCAGCGCAAGCAGTGCGCTCCCGGTGGCCAGAATCGCGGCCGCTATCCAGACGGTCCCCATCGCGGTCACCGCTTCCAGACCGTCTTTGCCAGTTCGTAGAAACCGACGACCAGCCCGGTCAGCAGACCCGCCAGCAGGCCCCAGGGTTCCGTTCCCTGCCAGCGGTCTACCAGATGCCCTCCACCGCCGAGCAGAACAATGGCGCCGATCAACGAATAGCTCGCCGTTGCCGCCGGCCCGGCCCTGCGGATATTGTCTTGCAGATGCCGCAAGGACCCGGCTACGAACGACTCCCGCTCGCCGGGCATTCTCTTTCCCGCCACCGGCGCGCTTCGAGGGCCGCCGGCCCCGCAGGCGAAGCAATCTGATATGGCGACCGCCCTCCGCGACCGAACAAACAGCCAATGATACCAAGGGGCCACCGATGAGGCAACGCGCGGGGGCAATCCGTTCCGCCGGGGCGCCGGGACGGCGCCCGTGGTGAGCCGCGGAACGCTCCGCGTCAGCCTGACCCCGCTCGATGCGCTTCTGCTGCTCCTGGTGCTGATCTGGGGCAGCAACTTTTCGGTCGTCAAGTCCGCCATCCAGGAGATTCCGGCCTTCGCGTTCAACGCACTGCGGATCGCGACGGCGTGTGTGGTGCTTCTGTGCGCCTCGCGTCTGGCCGGCGAGGCGATTCCCGCCCGCCGCGACTGGCCGGCGCTGGTGGCTCTGGGCGCGGTTGGCCATTGCGGCTACCAGTTGGCTTTCGTCAGCGGTCTGGCGCGCACTACCGTCGCCAACAGCTCGCTGATCCTCGGTTGCATGCCGATCGCCGTGCTGGCGCTCAACGCGCTGAGTCGGCGGCGGGAAGCGGTCGGCGGGCGGCAGTGGCTGGGGGTCGCGCTTGCCGTGGCCGGCGTCTACCTGGTGGCCGGGCGGGGGGCCGGCGCCACGCCGACGACGCTCACCGGCGACGTCATGACGCTGGTCGCCCTCTGGTGCTGGGCCTGGTACACGACCGGATCGCGGGCGCTGCTGGTACGCTACTCGCCGCTTCAGTTGTCGGCCTACGCCACGCTGGTCGGCACGCTGTGCTACGCGCCGTTCGGGGTGCCCGATCTGCTGGAGCTCGACTGGGGAGCCGTCAGCGGCTGGGCGTGGGTGGCGCTCGTCGTCTCGGGGTTCCTGGCGCTCTCCGTGGCGCACATCATCTGGTACACCGGCGTCAAGAGACTCGGCAGCGCCCGGACCTCGGTCTACTCCAATCTCGTGCCGGTAGCCGCCATGGCGGTCGGGGCCGTCTGGCTGGGAGAGCCGCTCGGGGCCGCGCGCATCGGCGGCGCCGTACTCGTGCTGGCCGGCCTGGTGCTGACGCGTACGGCGGGATCGGCCGATCCCGCGCCGGTCACCACACGGTGAATTCGTAGCACCCGGGGGCGACCAGCATCCGCCGTTCGTCCGGGAAGTGCAGGCTCGACGGGTGCACGACGCCCGCCGCCTGCAGGCGGACCGTGCGAATCTTCTCGCCGGACGGATCGTAGACGTAGAGGAACGGCGTCGACAGGGCGACCCACAGGTTGCCGGTACGGTCGACCGCGGCGGTGCGGACCGTGGGCGGAACCAGCGGCAGTTCCCGGCCGCGGTCGTCCGGGCGGGTGGGCCAGACCGTCGGAAGCGCGTTGATCAGTGGATCCAGCTCGACGCCTTCGATGTGACGTTCGAAGAGCAGGGTCCCGCCGCTGTCGTACTTGCGGAAGAGCGGCCGACCCGACTGGAAGACGAAATAGTATTCGCCGAACGGGTCCGCGAGCGGCAACCCGCTGTTCAGGGCGAGATGCAGGTCGCGATTGGCTTCGTGACCCGTCGAGCGGAAGGAGCCGAACGTCTGGTACGGATGCCCGTTCAGGCTGAAGCGGGTGATCAGTCCGCCGATCTCCGGCTGGTTCATCAGCATCGACCGGCCGGTGAATTCCAGCGAGCCGATGCCGTTCAGGACGATCGGGCCGAGGGTGAGTCGCGGCGCGGCGCGACCCGGCAGCCGGAAGCTGCCCAGGCGCCCGCCGTCGAGATCGAAGATCTGGACGCGTTCCCGGCCGCCGGGCGCGTCCGCGACGACGAACCGGGAGCCGGGCCCGAGATCGAACGTGCTCGCACCCAGGATCCGGCCGTCTTCGGGACCGACCTGTACGAGCCGCGTGGTCACGGTGCGGTCGGGGGCGATCCGATGGACCGCATGCCCGCGCCGGTCGAATACGAAGTACCGCCCGTCGGGCGCCTGCTGGAAGACGCTCGGTTCACGGAACGTGCCGACGATGTGCGGTGGCAGACCGCCGGTGGAGTGCAGGATCTCGACGTGGTGCGAGGCCTCCGGCGCGGGCGTGACGAGCGGCGCGAACGCCAACGCCAGGGCCGTCGCCCCGGCGAGCCGGCGGATGCTGGCGATCGCGCGTGTACGGGCCGGTGGGTTCAGCGGGGTCTCCTTCGTCAGTAGCGAGCGGTCGCTCTGATGGTGTCGAGCACGTCGTCCGCCTGCGGCAGGATGGCCTCTTCGAGAACGGGGCTGTAGGCGACCGGGCAGTCCAACGCCCCCAGGCGCTTGACGGGGGCGTCGAGGTGCTCGAACAGCTCGTCGGCGATCCGTGCGGCGAGCTCGGCCCCGAAACCGCACGTCAACTGGTCTTCGTGCGCGATCACGACCCGGCTGGTCGCTCGCACGGCTTCGGCGATGCCGTCCCAGTCGTACGGTACGATCGTGCGCAGGTCGATCACCCGAACGTCGATTCCTTCCTGGCTGGCCCGCTCGGCGGCCAGCAGCGACCTCTGCACGAGAGCGCCCCAGGTCAGCACGGTGACGTCGGCGCCGTCGCGCCGGACGGCGGCCCGCGCGAACGGCAGCGTGTAGTCGGCTCCCGGATAGATCCCCTTGTTGTAGGTCTGGCGATAGAGGTGCTTGTGCTCGAGGAAGAGGACCGGGTCGTCGGCCCGGATCGCCGTGCGGAGCAGGCCGGCCGCGTCGTCGGCGGTCGACGGAAAGGCGATGCGCAGCCCTGGGCAGTGCGCGAAGATGCTCTCGCCGGACTGACTGTGATAGAGGGCGCCGCCCTTCAGGTAGCCGCCGATCGGCACACGGATGACGACCGGGCAGGACCAGTCGTTGTTCGAGCGGTAGCGCAGCATGCAGAGCTCGTCCCGTATCTGCATCATGGCCGGCCAGATGTAGTCGAAGAACTGGATCTCCACCACCGGCTTCAGACCGCGCACCGCCATGCCGATCGCCCGTCCGACGATATTCGCCTCGGCGAGCGGAGAATTGAAGACCCGCTCTCGGCCGTACTCCCGTTGCAGTCCGAGCGTCGCCTTGAACACGCCTCCCTTGCCGGTTACCTCGGAGAGGATCTCCGGACGGCTGGCGTCGGCGACGTCCTCGCCGAAGACGACGATACGGAGGTCGCGCGCCATCTCGTCCTTGAGCGTGCGGTTGATGGCGGAGACCATCGTCTCCGGCGTGCCGGATGGGGCCGGGGCGGCCGCGGCCTCGAACGCATCGGAAGCCGGGTCGACCGTCGGGGAGTACACGTACAACGCGGCCGTCGACGCATCCGGTTTCGGGGCGGCGACGGCGCGGTCCGATGCGTCCTGCACCTCGCGGTCGACGTCGGCCGCCACCGCGTCGAGCTCGACCTCCGTCGCATGCCCGGCGGCCACCAGGAAGTCGGCGAACCGGCGCAGCGGATCGCGCGCCGCCTCCGCTTCCCGTTCGGCGGCGCTCTTGTAGTGACGCTCGTCGTCCGACATCGAGTGCGAGTACGGACGCGTGACGTGCGCGTGGACCAGTGCGGGGCCGGAACGGCCCCGCGCCCACGCCACGGCTTCGCTCATGGCGCGGAAGCTGGCGACGCCGTCGGTTCCGTCGACGCGGATGACGTGCAGGCCGGGGAACGCCTCGATCAGATCCGAGATGTCACCGCCGGGCGTCTGCACCTCGACCGGCACGGAGATCGCGTATCCGTTGTCCTCGACCAGGTAGACCACCGGAAGCCGTCCCGTGCAGGCCGTATTGAGCGATTCCCAGAACTCGCCCCCGCTGGTCTGGCCGTCGCCGAGCGAGACGAGCACGACATCGTCGTCGGGGGGAGACGAATCGGATTCGATGCCGAGAAGCCGTGGCAGAAGCTCACCGGCCTCGGCCGCGCCGACCGCGTGCAGGCACTGCGTGGTGCACGCACTCGAGGGGGACACGATGCGCAACGTCGGCGAGCTCCAGTGGGTCGGCATCTGCCGGCCGCCGGAGTTGGGATCGTCCTTCGCGCCCACGGCGTTGAGCAGCATGTCGTGGGCCGTCAGACCGAGCGTCAGGCACAACGCCCGGTCGCGGTAGTACGGGAAGACCCAGTCGCGGCCCGGCCGCAGGGCCAGTCCGGCCGCCACCTGAACGGCCTCGTGCCCGGCTCCGCTGATCTGGAAGTAGCTGAGGCTCTGGTTCTTGAGCTGCAGCTCCCGGTCGTCGAGACGACGCGACAGCAGCATCGTGCGGTAGAAGCCGATGAACTGCTCGCGCGACAGCTCGTCGACTGGACCGCCGACCGCGAGGGCTGCGCGGGCGGCAGGCTCGTTCGTGAGCGCTGGTCCCTTCATGGTGCGGAGTCCTTGCGGTGGGCGGGTGCGGGCGACAGTCGGCTCGATCGAGTATCGTGCACGACTCTCGATTATATCACGCGGCAGCGGCCCGGCGGCCCTTCGCGAGGGCGGCGTAAACCGTTCCCTGTCAACAGTTACGATCAGGTGACCCAGACCGCGGGGGAGGAACCGATGCCGTCGAACGCCGTCGTTCATCGTTGGGCCGCGCTCGATCTCGACAAGGTCACGGAGCTGATCTCCCGGAAGATCGTGTCGGGAGAGCGGCAGATGCTGGTGCAGGTCTATCTGAAGCGGGGTGCGCACGTGCCGGCGCACCGGCACGTGAGCGAGCAGTTGCAATACGTGCTCGAGGGCGCTCTGCGCTGCGTGGTCGGAGACGAGGAGATCGTCGTGCACGAGGGAGAGGTGCTGGTGATTCCGGCCGGGGTGCGGCACCAGGCCGAAGCGCTGGCGGATACGTTCGCGCTCGATCTCTTCAGTCCGGTGCGGACGGAGTGGCTGGCGCCCACCGGCGGGGGTGCTGCCGGCGACCCGCCGCGCTAATGCACGCGGTCGTTCCAGTTGCCGTCGCCGCGCGGGTAGTCGTCCCAATCCCGGCCGCCCCGGCCCTGGTAGACGTCGAAGCGCTTCCGGAGACGCGCCATCTTCCACTTGACGTAGCGGTACTTGATGTCGGCGATGACGCCGATCCGTCCCAGCCGCATCCGTCCACCGCCGATCCGACCGGCCGCTGCGCCGCGCATCCGCAGGTACAGGAAGCCGACCAGCAGCCCGCCGAGATGGGCGATGTGCGCGACCCCGTCTCCGCGGGGCACGGACAGGAACGCCACGGCGCCGATGATCATCACGAAGTACTTCGCCGGTACGGGAAAGAGGAAGAACATCAGGATGGGTGTTTCCGGGTAGATCAGCGCGAACGCCATCAGCAACCCGTAGACCGCGCCCGAGGCGCCGATCGTCACGGCCGCGTAGGTCGGATCGGCGAAAGCGAACGGCAGCAGCGACACCGCGATGGTCGAAAGTCCCGCCCCGACGCCGGTGACGAAGTAGTAGCGCAGGAAGAACCGGGACCCCCAGATCCGCTCCAACTGCACGCCGAACATCCAGAGCACCAGCATGTTCAGCAGCACGTGCCCCATGCCGCCGTGCAGAAACATGTAGGTGACCGGCTGCCAGATCCAGAACCGGGTGAGGACCGCCTGCGGCGTCAGTCCGAAGACGCCGGTGATCCAGTAGAACAGCGACGGGGCGAGCGCGGTCAGCAGGAACGGACCGACGTTGGCCCACAGCAGCATCTTGACCGCGGGCGTCATCAGGCCGGGTCCGAAAGAGTAGTGGCTGCCGCCGTAGTGCATCGGTCGCATCGCGCCCATCGTACCATTCCCGGGGGCCGGCGCGCCGGATTCGGTTGCCGGCAGTCGCGCCGGCGGACCGCCCCGTGTTCCGACCGATCATCTGCGAGCCAGGCGGGCCAGCACCTGCCGCCCCACCTGTTCGAGCTCTCGAATCCCGAGCATCAGCGCAGCCGCCGCCAGCACCGCGCCGCCGACCGCGATGCTCGTGCAGACCCGGCCCAGGCGCGTGACGAGATCCGCGCCGGGCCAGGCTTCCAGCATCCGCGCATGCGTCATCCAGGCCGCGGCTCCCATGGCCGCCGATGCGACGGCGATCTTCGCGAAGACCGTGAGGACCCGGCCCAGATCGAGACCGTGGAGCCGCCGGCGCAGCACCGCGAGGAGGGTGATCGCGTTGACCAGGGCCGCGATCGAGGCGCCGAGCGCCAGCCCGCGATATCCCATCAGATCCACGAGCAGGAGATTGAGCGCGATGTTCAGGGTCACGGCGGCCATGCTGATCGTGGTCGGGGTGACGCTGCTGCCGAGTGCGTAGAAGCAGGGGACGGCGATGCGGACGGCCGAGTAGCCGGCGAGCCCGGGGGCATAGAAGAGGAGCGCGGCGGCCGTGGCGGCCGTGTCCTCCGGCGTGAAGCTGCCGCGTTCGAAGATGAGTTGCACGATCGGCGCGCCGAGCGCGATGAGGCCGACCGTAGCGGGGACATTGACCACCAGCATGAGGCGGAGCGCCCGTGAGACGGCGTCGCGGATGCCGTCGATCTCCTCGCGCGCGGCGTGGCGCGAGACGACCGGAAGCGTCGCGGCGGCTATCGAGACGCCGAACAGGCCGATCGGCAGGTACATCACGCGAAACGCATAGCCGAGCCAGGAAACGGCTCCCGTGCCCTGTCCGGTGGCCAGCACCATGTTCACCAGCAGGTTGATCTGGACGGCGGCGCCGGCCAGCGTGCCGGGTCCCATCAGCCGCAGGATGCGCCGCAGCCCGGGATCGGCCGGGTCGAGGACCGCCCGGTACCGGAATCCCTCGCGGTGGAGGGCGGGAACCTGCAGCGCGACCTGGCCGACCCCGCCCAGCAGCGCGCCGATGGCAATCGCGACGATCGGATCGAGCCCGAGCCCGGGCATGAGCGGAACGAGCAGTGCGCCGCTCAGGATGATGCCCACGTTGTACATCGCGGGCGAGAGGGCCGGCACGAAGAAGCGGTTGAGCGAGTTCAGCATGCCCATCAGCGCCGCGGCGACTGCCACCAGCGTCAGAAAGGGCAGCAGCAGGCGCGTCAGGAACACCGTCAGCTCCAGCTTGCCGGGCACTTCGGCGTAGGAGCCGGCGAGCAGTCGCACGAGCGGTTCCGCGAAGAGCATGCCGGCGAGGACGAACGCGCCGGTCACCACCACGAGCGCGTTCAGAAGCTGATTGCCGAGCCGCCAGGCTTCCACCCGCCCGGCGTGCGTCAGACGGCGCATGAACGCGGGCACGAACGCGGCGCTCATCGCGCCCTCGGCGAGCAGATCCCGCAGGAGGTTGGGGATTCGCGTCGCCACGTTGAAGGCGTCCATGGCGTTGCCGGCGCCGAACAGATACGCGAGCACCTGGTCGCGGACGAGCCCGAGGAGGCGGCTGGTCAGAGTCGCCGCTCCCACCACGCCGGCGGACCTCGCGAGCCGCGTCGTGGCCGAGGCTGCGGCCGTTCCAGGCGGGGGCGGGGGCGTCGACTCCGGGGGAGTCATGTGGCGAAGCGGACGTTGATGACGTCGCCGTCGCGGACCACGTAGTCCTTGCCTTCGAGCCGCACC
>WTGR01000111.1 GCA_011523485.1 Acidobacteriota bacterium | reverse complement strand
GGCCAGGTACATCACGCCGTCGTGGACCAGCGGCGTCGGCTGGTTGCGCCCGTCGGCCATCGACCAGACCCAGGCCAACTGCAGCTCGCCGACGTTGTCGCGATCGATCTGGTCGAGCGGGCTGTGCCCCCAGCCGTCGTAGGTGCGCCGGTAGATCAGCCAGTCTTCCGGATCGGGATCCAGCAGCATCTCGTCGGTCACCGGGGCGCGCTCGGCGATGGGATGCAACGTGTACGTCCCGCCCGGCAGACCGGCCGCCGCCGCCCGCGCCAGCGGCTGTCCGCTGGAAGCCTGCCCCGCCGGAGGCAAGGTCACAACCCCGCCCAGCGCGACGGCGCCCGCTTCGTAGTCGTTCTGCTGCAGGATGTAGGCGACGATGCTGGCGTACGCTTCCGGCGCCAGCGTGCCCCCCGCTCCCGGCGGCATCGTCACCGCGATGAGCTCCAGCAGGTCCGCGACCGGCTGCTCGCCCCACCCCCCGCGGAACGTCGGGCCGGCCAGCTCGGGCGCCTCGAACGAGCCCCTCAGGTTCGGCATGTGGCAGGCCGCGCACTCGCTATCGTAGAGCGCGCGGCCCGCCTCGGCCTCCGCCGCGGTGTACGACGCGGACTCGAGCTGCGCCGACGCGACCGCCGGTACCGCCAGCAGCGCCGCCGCGGTCAGCATCCCCCACACCCAACCGCCGCCGCGCCTGCCGAATAGTCGTCGATGCATCAGCGCCCCCTCTCTGACTCCAGCGCCATCGTATCCCAGACACCGCCGCCGCTACCGATCTCGCACGCTTCGCCGGATGGCGATCTTCCCCGGCAACGCTCCGCACTCCAGGCGCAGGCGGAAACCGCCTGGTCAGTTGCGGACCTTCACTCTCCTACCGCGGCGCCGTGCTCCAGGCGCAGCCGGAGACTGCCCCTCGGCCGAGAGTTCATCTCCCGCCAGCGGAGGAGCATCGGGGACTCGGTTCAACAGCCGAGCGAAGAGTTCAGGCTCTGCCCGGCTTGCTCTCTGTTTCAGATAATCCACCGTCAGCAGAGCCGCGGCCTTCTCGGCAACCGCGGTGGCGATGAACTGATTGATCGAGACGTCGTCACGACGGGCCAGCTCCCGGATCTTCTCGTGCAGGGAGTCGGGCAGACGCACGCTGAGACTGCTCATGATTCCTCCTCAATCAGGCGCAGGAACACGGCGGGAACGACGACCCGGATACCGAACGCGTCTGCTCCGCGAAAATCCCGAACATTGTGCGTCACGATGGCCCGGGCTGCTGAAGCAACCGCAAGCTCCAAGATGAACTCGTCGCTCGGCGTCAACGCTTCGCGACGGCTACGGGGTCAGGTGCACGAACCAGCGCCAGGCGATGTACGAGACGACGGCGGCACCGAGCAGCGACCCGAACAGGGCGCCGCCGTAGGCCTGTTCCAATCCGCGCTCCAGTATGCCGGGCACCGTCATGGCGGCCGCGGCGAGCACCGCGACGGCCGGTCGGTCGCGCAGCACGAACAGATAGGCGCCCAGCAGCAGCGCACCGCTGGCCAGCCCCAGGACCGCCCAGGAAAGCAGGTCGTCCGGCGACGTCCCCGGCGCCAGCAGTGCCCCGACGAGCACCAGGACGGCTCCGATGGCCCCCTGTCGCCGTGTCCAGTGCGCGGTCAGCGTGTTCGCCGCGGTGACGATCAGCAGCGTCACCAGCGCCAGGATTAAGTACCCCTGCACCGGCCCGAGCGCGGCCGCCAGCCAGGGGACCACCGCCGACGCGGGACCGTACGAGGACCACGGCGGCAGGCCGCTTCCGAGCGCGCTTCCGGCCAGACCGAGCGCTCCCAGGGACGCCAAGCCCAGGGCCACGCTCGTCGAGACCGCAGGCTTGCGGTCCGCCGTCGATTCCCCGGTCGCCGGCACGGCGGTGTGGCCGGCAAGCAGCCCCAGCAATGCCGCGAGCAGCCCGGCGCCGATCAGACCGCCCACCACCCCGATCCCGAGCTGCAGCGGGAGCGGCTGGGCGGTGGACAGGCCGCTCACGAGGAACGGCCAGTTGTTGACCATGGCGGCGGCCGCGGCAACCAGCATGATTCCCGTGACCGCAAGGGCAACCCTGAGATCGAACGCGCCTCGGGTCCAGCGGACCACCGCCAGGACGGCGCCCGCCACCAACAGCAACCCCATCACGACATTCGACGCGATTCCGGCGATCGACAGCGTCGTCCGCCGCTGCTCGTCGGCGCGGCGCCACTCCTCGGGCAGGAAGACGTAGCGGCGCGTATCCACCACCTCGTCGCCGGCGATCTCCACCGCCACCCGCGCCTCCCCCCCGGCGAGGTCGCCGGCGGTCTCGTCACGGAAGGTGAACGTCCAGTCGGTGCGGGCGGGCCGGCGCGATTCCTCCGCCGATACCTCGGGCAGGTCCGCGACACCGCCTGTGACGGCCAGCGCCTCCCGGGCCAACGCGCGCGCTTCCTCCTCCGCGAGCGCGGCGCCCTCGGCGTCCTCCGCAAGCCGGTGCTCCCGCCGGCCCGGCACGCCGTCGGGGCCGACCCAGACGATGTGCTCCTCGGCGCGCGCCGCCACATCCCCTTCGAAGCGGGCGTAGCGCACGCGCCAGCGCGGCCTCCCCAGGTACTCGCCGAGCAGCGCGCGGTGCCGCTCTTCGCCCGCCTCGCTCCAGACGAAACGGTGCTGCAGCCCGAGACCGCTCGTCACCAGGCTCGACTCGGTCCACTCGCTCGCGTCGACGCCCTGTGCCGCCAGCACCTCGCGGGCCGCCGCCTCCGCCGCGGCCCGGCCCACCTCGAGGGGCGGCGACTCGCTCGGCGCGGCGGCCGTGTAGGCCCAGAGCCCGAACCCCGCGATGCCGACGGCGGCAACCACCGGCAGGGCCGGCAGACCCGCGGGAGCCCGTGCCGGTGCGGGCTCCCGCGCCGCGGGCGCGTCTTCCGCGGGCGGGCTCCACGCCTCGTTTCTCAACCCCGCCGGCACCTCGATCCACCCGCCGCCGCGGTACCGGGCGCTGGCGACCACCCACAACGGGGTGAGGAAGATCAACCCGAAGATGCCCTGATCCACCCATGCGCCCGGTGCCGACGACACGAACAGCGGGATGCCGAAGAGCACCGCGTCGAAGGCGAAGTGCA
>WTGR01000942.1 GCA_011523485.1 Acidobacteriota bacterium | reverse complement strand
CGGCGTCGCCCGCACGGCGTTCGCCGCGCATACCTACAACGAGGCGTTCCGCCGCCTCGGACGCCACCCGCGGCTGCTCGAGCCGGTGATGCAGCTCGTCGACGGCCCGGTCTACATGCACCAGTACAAGGTGAACGCCAAGGCCGCGTTCGACGGCGAGGTCTGGCAGTGGCACCAGGACTTCGGCACTTGGCACCGGGACGACGAGATGCCGGAGCCGCGCGCGATGAACATCGCGGTGTTCCTCGACGAGGTGACCGCCGCCAACGGGCCGCTGCTGTTCCTGCCGGGAAGTCACAAGCAGGGCGTATTCGAGGCCGGGCACGACCTGGAGACGACGAGCTATCCGCTCTGGACGCTCGATCGCGCCACGGTGACGCGGCTCGCCGAGCGGGGCGGATGCGTGGCCCCGACCGGGCCGCCCGGCAGCATCATCGTCTTCGCTTCCACGCTCGTGCATGCGAGCCCGCCCAACATCAGCCCGTTCGGCCGCAGCATCGTGTACCTGTCGCTGTGCCACGTCGACAACCACATCCGGCGCTTCAAGCGGGCGGCGTGGATCGCCCATCGCGATTTCGCGCCGATCGAGCCGCTGGCGGACGACTGTCTCACCGAGCTCGTGCGCGCCGGCACGGCGGCCTGAGCGACAGGCCATGTACCTCTACGACCAGCTTCGCGAACGCGCGGACACCGGCCGGCCGGTGCGGGTCGGGCTCATCGGCGCCGGCAAGTTCGGGTCGATGTTCCTGAGCCAGGCGCCGTCGTCGATCGGACTCGAGGTGCGGGTGATCGCGGATCTCGATCCGGACCGCGCCCGTGCCGCCTGCCGCGCGGTGGGCTGGAGCGCGCAGCGCATTGCCGGGACGCGGTTCACCGCGGACGCCCTCGAGGCCATCGGCGAGGATGGCGTCGATGTCGTGGTCGAGGCGACCGGCGACCCCGCGGCGGGCATCGCGCACGCCCGCGCCGCCTTCGCGGCGGGCCGGCACATCGTGATGGTCAACGTCGAGGCCGACGTGCTGGCCGGACCCCTGCTCGCCGCCGAGGCGCGCGACGCGGGCGTGGTCTACACCATGGCCTACGGCGATCAGCCGGCCCTCACCTGCGAGCTGGTGGAGTGGGCGCGCTCGTGCGGCTTCGAGGTCGTGGCGGCGGGGAAGGGCACGAAGTACCTGCCGTCCTACCACGCCTCGACGCCGGACACGGTGTGGGAGCACTACGGGCTCACCGCCGAGCAGGCCGCGGCGGCCGGGATGAACAGCCGGATGTTCAACTCGTTCCTCGACGGCACGAAGTCCGCCATCGAGATGGCCGCCATCGCCAACGCGACCGGCCTCACGCCCCCGCCCGACGGCCTGCGGTTTCCGCCCTGCGGCAAGGAGGACCTCGCGCATGTGCTGCGGCCCGCGGAGGTAGGCGGGCAGCTCCACCACAAGGGGCAGGTCGAGGTGGTGTCGTCGCTCGAGCGCGACGGCCGGCCCGTGCCCAACGACCTGCGCTGGGGCGTCTACGTCGTCATCGAGGCGCCCAACGACTACACCGCGGGCTGCTTCCGCCAGTACGGCATGAACACGGACGCGACCGGCCGCTACTCGGCGATGTACAAGCCGTTCCACCTCATCGGGTTGGAGCTGAACGTGTCGATCCTGGCCGCCGGACTGCTCGCGAAGCCGACCGGCGCCACCCGCGGCTTCGTCGGCGACGCCGCGGCGACTGCCAAGCGCGATCTCGCGGCGGGGGAGAGCCTCGACGGGGAAGGCGGGTTCACCGTCTACGGCAAGCTGCTTCCGGCGCGGGCGTCGCTCGAGCGCGGCGCGCTGCCGATCGGGCTCGCGCACGGCGTGGTGCTGAAGCAGGGTGTTGCGGCGGGCGAGGTCGTGCGGTGGGACGATGTGGAGCTCGATCCGAACGTCGACGCCGTCGTGGCGCGGCGCGAGATGGAGGCACGCTTTGCTTGACCACGACGAGTTGCGACGCTATGCCCGCCGCTCGCTTCCTGAGCCGCGCGGCCATCACGCAACGGGAGAAGATCATGCGTCTGGCGTCTACCGGGATTCGATATGCCGTGCTGGCCCTGGCCGTGCCGCTGACGGCCTGTGCCCCGACGCGGCGTGACGCGGTCGATGAGGGCGGGGTCTCGTCCCGGCTCCGCATCGAGGTCGGTTACTCCGCCGGCCTTGTTCCAGGTCCGCTCACCGGACGCCTCTTCCTGGGAATCAGCCCGTCAGCGGACCCGGAGCCCCGGATTGCGGCCTACAACTCGGCGCGGCAACGTGATGGCCGCGTGCCCTTGTTCGCGACGGACGTGGCCGATGTCGAACCGGGCGAGACCATGGTCATCGACGCCGCAGCGGACGGCTATCCCTACGCGCGCCTGGGGGAGTTGCCGCCGGGCGACTACTGGATTCAGGCGCTGGTCCATGTCTACACGGAGTACCGCCGCCAGGACGGCCACGTCATCTGGGCGCCGCAGGACCAGTGGGAGGGCCAGCGCTGGGCGTTCTCGCCGGGGAACCTGATCAGCGCACCGCAACGCGTTCGCGTGGATCCGGGCTCGGACACGCCGATCCAACTGGAACTGACGGGCGAGATTCCGCCCATCGAGACGCCGCCGGACACGGTGTGGGTCAGGCGCGTCAAGATACGGAGCCGAATCCTGAGCGACTGGTGGGGACACCCCATGCATCTCGGCGCCGTGGTCCTGGTGCCGCGCGGCTACGACGAGAACTCCGAGATGCGCTACCCGGTGGTGTTCGAGGCCGACCACTTCAAGCTGGATCCCGCCTTCGGCTTCACGACCGAGCCACCGCCGGAAGGGCCGCAGCTCTTCGCGCAGATGATGCGCGAGTCGGGTGGGATGCGCGAGTCGGGGTACGACTTCCAGCGGGCGTGGACGGGCGACGACTTCCCACGCATGATCGCGGTGACGATTCAGCATCCCACGCCCTTCTTCGACGACTCCTACGGCCTCAACTCGGCGAACAACGGCCCGTACGGCGACGCGATCCACCAGGAGCTGATCCCGTATCTCGAAGAGAACTTCCGGATGATCGGCGAGCCGTACGCGCGCGTGATCACCGGGGGCTCGACCGGCGGCTGGATCTCGCTGGCCTCCCAGATCCACTACCCGACGTTCTACGGCG
>WTGR01000027.1 GCA_011523485.1 Acidobacteriota bacterium | reverse complement strand
AGGTGAGGAGTTTTCAGTGACCACAATGGGGATTATTGGGTGACCGGTGACAGCGGACCCAGCCAGCTATCCGGAGAACCCGATCATCGTATTCGCCGACACGAACGGCAACGGCATCGATGACGGCGCGGAGGTCCAGGACAACATGTACCGGGCGCTCTTCGAAGCCATGAATGCATACCCCGGCCTGGTGCACGGCGCGTTCTTCTGGGACACCTGGATCGCCGTCGACGAGGGGCACTGGGAATCACCTTCGGTCCATCGCACCTACTCCTTCCGCGGGAAGCTGTCCGAACAGACCGTCCGCGAGTGGTACGACAGGTTGCGGACGACCACGTGGCCTCCGTGGTGGACCGGTGGGACTTCGGAATGACCCCGGGAGCGGGCAGTTGCGAACACGGAACACGATTCTCGTCGGTGTCGTCGGCATTCTCGGACTCCTGGTCGCCTGCGGCGACGACCCGCCAACCGCTCCAACCGCTCCAACGCGCCCGACGCCGGCGGCCACGCCGCAAGAACTGAGCGTCCACGCTCCAGCATGGTTCGCGGACCGCCGCGAGCTGGACGTGGGGCAAGAGGTGCAACTGAGCGCGAACATCGGCATGTCCGACGGCACGACACGAGAGGGCGTCGATGCCGAGTGGACATCGAGCAACACCGCGGTGGCGACGATCACCAGTTCCGGCTCGCTTGCGGGACGCCAACCTGGCGGATTCGAGGTGCGTGCCGAGGCGGAGGGCCTCTCGGCCACACTTTCGGGGTTGCGTGTCGTACCACCGGGAGAACCCAACTTCACGATCCGAAACGTCCATCGGTACCCGGTTCGTGATCGCGCAGCGCACTGGATCGAGTTCGACGTGCAGGCACACGCAGCGATCAGCCGCCTCGAGCTGGGAATCCGCATATACGCAAACGACCTGTTCGTCGACTGCGATCAGCGGCTGTACGATTTCGGCGCCGGCGATCTGCAGGAGGAGACGGTAATCCCGAACGTCTGCGGGCTCGACGTACAGTGGACGCACTTCACGATCACGCCGCGGGACGGTCTCCGGTGCGAAGGGTGCGGCCGGTACAGCCTGGAGGATGTACCCCTGATGGAGGGGGGCATCGATCCTTGAGGTGCGCGAAACCGCGACCTGAGAAAGTCTGTTCGTTTTCCGCTCTGCGAACGCCTTAACGATTGAACGACCAGATCCTCGTGAGGCGGAGCATCGGCGTCGGCTTGGGACGCCGAGCAAGTGTGCGCCGTGGTGCTCCGCTGACTGATTTCGGCCTCTCGCCTGCGATAGCGGGGACGATGGCCACGCCCGCGCAACGCCCTGGGATTCCCGCCAAAGGAGGAACGGTGATCGAGAAGTTGAAGTTGCTCGTGCTCGGAGCGCTCGTGTTCGGAGTGCTCGCCGTACCTGTTGCGGCACAACTCGACTCGGCTACGATGACGGTCGGCTATACGGCGCAGTCGCTTGACGGCGAGCGGTTCGGATATGCTTCGCCATCCTTCAACGTCGACAAGGGATCTCTATCTCCCGATCAGTTTCGTTATAGCGGTCGGACATACACCATTGAATACATCGAGTGGCTGCCCCAGAAAGAGAGCCTTGTTCTTGGCGCCAGTCGGCCGATGCCTGACCAATTCAGCTTGTGGCTCGATGGCGTGGCTTTTTCGAGCAGTGACGTCGTGGGATCAGGCGATGTCGACGGTAGCCACTACTATCAGTGGTTTCCAGTCGCTATCGACTGGTCAGAGGGCGATAGCGTGGAGGTGAGGGTCACGCTCGGTCCCGAGCCTGTGCCCGCGATCCCGGCTGCCGGACTGGTGGTCTTGCTGATGTTGCTCGCCGCTGCCGGTGTTCGCAAACTCTGATCTCCACGGCCGCCGCCGGGCCCGAGCCCGCCGCCGCCGGGGCGCGGGGGCCGAGACGCTGACGTCGAATGCGATCCTTCACCTCGCCGGCGCCGCCCCCCGCAAACGGATGCTCCCCCGTCGCCGGCAACATCTACGAGAACATCGCGGGCATGTCGCCGCTCGGCGTTGAGGGCGCCTGGGCGGCGGCGCGCGCTGACCCCGTCGCGGGGCTCCCGCCCCTCACCGGTCTTGGTCTGCACCGGCGCCGCCAGCGCGTCCGCGATCGGCTCACATCGAAATCCCTGGAGCGTTCCACGGCGGCGCTTGAAGTCTCTGCGTTCGCCTTCCGCTTCACGGACGCCTCTATAGATGAGTGGTTTCTCTGGAGGATGGCGGTTCCGCGGTCGCCTCGCCGGTGACGGCGATAGCGATGAGGGCCGCTGTCCGGTCTTGAACCGCACGAAGGGAGGACGGGATGAATGCTGATGTGATTGTCGCGCACGTCGCGAGCGACGGCACGCGCCAAGTGTTTCGCCAGGGCGCCGGGAACGAAGGTCCGCGCCCCATCGACGACGAGGAGCTCGAGGCGGTCGTCGGCGGGGCCGACTTCAGGGTGACCTTTACGGATGGCTGTGTGGTCGAGGTCACCGGTGTGGCCAACAGCCACACGATGCGACTGCTTGCGATAATCGGCCTTTTGGTGCTCTCGTCACTAGGCTGCGAGACGGAGGACGAAACATCGACTTTCATACCGACAACGCCATCCATCGTCACCACTACCCCTACCGGGCCCAGATGTGATGCCAACCTTATCGAGGTGGGAGACTGGTGGCATGAGCGACACATGGGATTGGGCGACAATGCATCTGTCGAGTTCAACATCTACTTTCGCTTCACGAGGCGCCCCCCGGAGGGGTGCCAATACTACGTCTTCGTGAGTTACGTAGTCAAGCAGCGTGGACGTGTCGTGGCCGCTGGTGCGCCCGTAGGGGAATCTACCCAAATGCATGATGCCGATTACCCCGGTAGATGGTACTGCCCAATGCAATCATGTCACAGCGGGCACTTGGCCGAGCCCCGTGGTGCGTACGAGATAGCTTGGAATTGGCTGGCGTGTGAGATTGGCTATTGCACCAGGACAGAGCTGCAGCCCCCGGACTGAGAGATGCTTGGGCTACGTGGTTCTCTCGTCCCGGTGATCTGCGGATCCCCGGCACCTACGGGGTTCGGATCCCTGCGATTCGATGACCCCGGGAGCGGGCAGTTGCGAACACGGAACACGATTCTCGTCGGTGTCGT